>NZ_JBIWFI010000030.1:0-110391 GCF_044762985.1 Streptomyces sp. NPDC096339
CCGCACCGGACAGCGGGCACCAGCCAACCTCCAGCCCCGCCGGAGGCGAGAGGCGCGGGGACGCGGGGGCAGAGCCCCGGCAACGGACCCGCACCGGACAGGCGGCGGCACCGCACCGCACCCGGTAGCGCCGACCGCGCCGGAGGCGTTACGCGTCGAGACCGATCGCGAACGCCGCCTCCAGGTCGTGCTGGGAGTACGTGCGGAACGCCACGTGCGTGTCCGTGGCCTCGACGCCCGGGATCTTGCTGATGCGGCCGGGGATGATGTCCGCCAGGTTCTCGTGGCGGGCCACGCGGACCAGCGCGATCAGGTCGTACGTACCGGTGACGGAGTAGACCTCGCTGACGCTTTCCAGCGCGGCGATGGACTCGGCGATCTCGGGGATGCGGTCCACGCTGGTCTTGATGAGCACGATCGCGGTGATCACGGTTGGCTGTCTCCCTCGGTGGCCGTCGCTGGTCGACTCACTCTAGTCGTACGCCGATACCGCGCCCACGCGTAGAGGAAGCCGAGCGAGAAGCCCACCAGATGGGCCAGATACGCGACCCCCGGCCCGCTGCCCGCGCGGTGCGCCGCCACCCCCTGGAGGGCGAACCAGAAGAGCAGCACGATCCACGCCGGGAACCGCAGCGGCAGGAAGAAGAGGAACGGGAACAGGCTCGTCACCCGCGCACTCGGCAGCAGGCACAGGAAGGCCCCCAGGACCGCCGAGATCGCCCCGGACGCACCGACCAGCGTCTGGTCGGAGTCGATGTTGGCCGCCGCGTACGCGGCGAGGGCCAGGTAGCCCGTACAGACGTAGAAGACGAGGAAGGCCGGGCGGCCCATCCGTTCCTCCGCCATCGCGCCGAAGACGTAGAGGAACAGCATGTTCCCGAGCAGGTGCAACCAGCTGCCGTGGACGAACAGCGCCGTCAGGGGCGTCAGCCACGCGCGCGGGCTGCGCGTGAACAGCTCGTCCGGGACCACGCCCCAGCGCCGGAAGTACTCCGTCCCCGACGTCAGCAGTTCGTCGCCGGTGCCGTAGACCGGGTTCAGCCCGGAGGCGGGGCCGAGGACGAACACCAGGGCGCAGCCCGCGATCAGCGCATGGGTGATCCGCCACCTTACGATCATGTGACAGAGCATGACGCAACCGGCCCCACCTGAAGCGGTGGCAGGCCGTAGGGTTACGAGCTGCGGTCCGACGAGACCAGCGCGGACGGCTTTGATTGAATCAGCTACGAAGGAGAGAGCGGCCCGATGACGGTTCCCCTGCCGACCGACACCACCCGGTGGCGCTGCACCCTGTGCGGCAACCTCACGCGTTTCGACGTCACCCGTTCGTCGAAGGTCGTCGAGTACGTCCACCTGGACCTCGCCGGGGAGCCCAAGGTCGAGGAGCGCGAGGTGGTCAATGAGACCATCGAGTCGGTCCGCTGCCGCTGGTGCAACGCGGTGGACCAGATCGAGCTCGTGGACAGGCCGGGCGCGGACTCCTGACGGAGCCCCGCCCACAGGTAGATCAGGGTAGGGGTGACGGATTGTGGAGCCAGCAAGCGGCGCTGAGCCGGCCGATGCGGCCGGCGACGCCGCCGAGGTGCTCGACCGCCCGCTGCCGGAAGGCGTGCGGCGTCGGGTCGTCGCGCTCGTCTCGGACGCCTTCGGCGGACTGACGGTCGCGGACCTCCCGGCGCAGCTGCGCCAGTACGCCCGGTTCACCCCGACCCGGCGGGTCAAGTTCGCCGGCAACGCCATGGCCGCGGCCGTCGAGGCCGACGGGGTCTTCCGCAGCCGGGTCGCCGAGAAGCTGCGCGAGGCGCAGGGCGACCTCGCCGCGGCGCTGGAGTCCGGCGCGCCGCCGGCCGCCGCCGATCCGTTGGACGTGGCGGCCGCCGCGTACGTGCTGCGGCCCGTCGGCTGGGTCAAGCTGGTCGCCGCCGCGGGCGAGGAGGCGCAGCGCGCCGATGCCGAGCGGGTGGGCGAGGAGACCCGGCGCGAGCTGGAGCGGCTGCGCGAGGAGCTGGCCCACGTACGGGAACTGCAGCGCACCGGGGGCGAGGAGGTCCGGGCCGAGCTGGAGGCCGCCCGGAAGGAAGCCGAATCGCTTCAGCGCAAGCTGCGCAGCGCGCTGAGCGACGTGAAGCGCGGTGAGGCGGCCCTGCGCAAGCTGAACGCGGAGATCGACGGGATCCGCGGGGAGGCCGCCGCGCAGGTGGCGGCCGCCGAGAGCGAGAGCCGGCGGCTCAAGTCCCGCCTCGCGGAGGTGGAGACCGCGCTGGAGACCTCCCGCCGGGCCACCCGCGAGGGGCGCAGCATCGAGGACATGCGGCTGCGGCTGCTGCTGGACACCGTGCTGGACGCGGCGGCGGGGCTGCGCCGCGAGCTGGCGCTGCCGCCGGTGAACACCCGCCCGGCGGACACCGTGGACGCGGTGGAGCCCGGTCGGATGACGCCGAAGGACATCGCCGCGCGGGCGCTGTCGGAGACCGATCCGGCGCTGCTGGACCAGCTGTTGGCGCTGCCGCAGGCCCATCTGGTGGTCGACGGCTACAACGTGACGAAGACCGGCTATCCGACGATGCCGCTGGAGAAGCAGCGGCTGCGGCTGCTGGGCGGGCTGTCGATGCTCGCCGCGCAGACGGGCGCGGAGATGACCTGTGTCTTCGACGGGGCGGAGCTGGCGGCCCCGGTGCTGCTGGCGCCGCCGCGCGGAGTGCGGGTGCTGTTCTCCAAGGCCGGGGTGACGGCGGACGAGCTGATCCGTCAGCTGGTGCGCGCGGAGCCGCCCGGCCGTCCGGTGGTCGTGGTCTCCACGGACCGGGAGGTCGCCGACGGCGTGGCCAAGGCAGGGGCGCGGCCGGTGACGTCCGCCTTGTTGCTGAAGCGGCTTTCGCGCGTTTCGTAACTCCTGGTCCCAATGCCCGAATTGGCAGGGAGTCTGGGGGACGTTCGGTCAAGTGCCCTGCACGCAGCGTGCGCTGTAGGTAAAGAACCTGGCGGGGAGCAAGTTTTTTCGCGACGGGATTTGAACTGATCACAGCGGGGTCACTAAGGTCTGCTCAAACCTTCGTGCGGTAGATCACTCATTCGGGGTGGCGGCGGAGGTGCTGCCGAGCTTGCGTTCTTCGGTGGCTCTAGGAAGAAGGAGATCGCCCCCGTGGCGTCCCACCGTCGACCCAAGCAGCCGACCCGCGCTCGTGTGACCGTGCTGACCGCGACAGCGGCAGCGGCCGTCGTCCTCTCCTCCCAGGGCGCATCGGCCGCCCCGGCGAAGCCGAGCAAGGACGAGGTCAAGTCCCAGGTCGACGCGCTCTACGAAGAGGCGGAGCAGGCCACCGAGAAGTTCAACGGGGCCAGGGAACGCCAGGAGACGCTCGAAAAGGAGATAGCGGGCCTCCAGGACCAGGTCGCGCGCGGCCAGGGAGACATCAACGAGCTGCGCAACACGCTCGGTTCGATGGCCACCTCCCAGTACCGCACCGGCGGCATCGACCCCGCCCTCGCCCTCCTGCTCTCCGAAGACCCCGACGGCTACCTCGACAAGGCCTCCTCCCTCGGCCACTTGAGCGGCAAGCAGGTCGAGGCGGTCCAGCGGATCCAGGCCAAGCAGCGCACCCTCGCGCAGCAGCGCCAGGAGGCCGCGAGCAAGCTCGCCGACCTCGACGCCACCCGCAAGGAGCTCGGCGAGAAGAAGAAGGCCGCGCAGGACAAGCTCGCCGAGGCCCAGGCCCTGCTCAACACCCTCACCGCCGAGGAGCGCGCCGGGCTCAAGGAGGAGGAGGCGCGCGCCAGCCGCAGCGCCGGCAGCCGCGTCGACCTCGGGAACGTGAAGGCCTCCGGCCGCGCCGGAGCCGCCCTCGAAGCCGCGAAGACCAAGCTGGGCGGCGCGTACGTCATGGGTGCCACGGGCCCCAGCGCCTATGACTGCTCCGGTCTGACGCAGTGGGCGTACAAGCAGGCGGGCGTCGGCATCTCGCGCACCACCTACACCCAGGCGAACGACGGCACGCGCATCAGCCGCAGCCAGCTCCAGCCCGGTGACCTCGTCTTCTTCTACAGCGACCTGCACCACGTGGGCCTGTACGCGGGCAACAACATGACGCTGCACGCCTCCAACCCGCGCGGCGGCATCAAGTACGAGTCGATGGACAACATGCCGTTCATGTTCGGCGTCCGGGTCAACTGACCCTCCGCACCCGAGAGGCCTCTGGGGCCTCTGGAACCTCCCCCGTCACACAACGCGCCGTACGCCGCCCATCCGGGCGAATTACACGCGCGCGCTTCGACCACACGCCCCGCCGGTGACCTGCGTCTCCGGCGGGGCGTCACTGTGCGTGCCCTCCGGCGGTCGTTGGCCGGTGCCCCGCGGCGCGGCTACTGTCTGCCAGCGCGGAACCCGGCACACGGCCGCCCACGAGGGCGGACCCGGGCCCCGCGCAGCGGAAGGGAGCGGTTTCACGTGGCGTCCCATCGCCGGACCGGGCCGAGCGCCCTCGACCGGAACACGAAGGTCACCGTCCTGACCGCCGCGGCGGCAGGCGCCGCGGTCGTCATGGCGGGCGCACCCGCGGGCGCAGCCCCCGGGCTCCCGCAGGACCCGGCCGCGGGCGCCCGCGCCCAGGTCGACCGGCTCTTCGAGGAGGCCGAGCAGGCCACCGAGCGCTTCAACGAGGCGGGCGAGAAGGCCGACCGGCTCCGCGCCGAGATCAGCCGGGCCCAGGACGCGGTGGCCCGCGGCCAGGAACGCGTCAACACCATGCGCGGCGTCCTCGGCACCTTCGCCGGAGCCCAGTACCGCAGTGGCGGCATCGACCCCTCCCTCGCCCTGATGCTCGCCGACGACCCGGACGCCTACCTCGAACAGTCCGCGGCCCTGGACCGGCTGACCGGCCGCCAGGCCCGGCAGCTCGAAGCGCTGCGCGAGGAACA
Source organism: Streptomyces sp. NPDC096339 (assembly GCF_044762985.1). Taxonomy (NCBI): domain Bacteria; kingdom Bacillati; phylum Actinomycetota; class Actinomycetes; order Kitasatosporales; family Streptomycetaceae; genus Streptomyces; species Streptomyces sp. NPDC096339. Next base: position 4,915 of record NZ_JBIWFI010000030.1, read on the forward strand.
GCGCCGGCTCGGCCAGGAGCGCCGGGAAGCCTCCGCCAAACTCGCCGAACTCGAAGCCCTGCGCGCCGACGTGGCCACCCAGAAGAGGTCCGTCACCGCCAAGCTCGCCGCCGCCCGGCGGCTGCTGAACGCCATGCCCTCCGAGGAACGGGCCGACTACGAGCGGGCCTCGCGCTCGGGCGACCGCCAGGACGCGCTGCCCGAACTGCCCGACTTCGGCCCCTCCTCCGGCCGCGCCGCGGCCGCGGTGATGGCGGCCCGTTCGGCGGTCGGCCGCCCCTACGTGTGGGGTTCCACCGGCCCCTCCGGCTTCGACTGCTCCGGCCTGATGGTCTGGTCGTACCGGCAGGCGGGCGTCTCGCTGCCGCGCACCTCGCAGGCCCAGCGGCACGCCGGCCGCCAGGTGCCGCTCTCGCAGGCCCGCCCCGGGGACCTGGTGACGTACCGCTCCGACGCCAGCCACGTCGGCATGTACGTCGGCAACGGCCAGGTCGTGCACGCCCCGTACCCGGGGGCCCGGGTGCGCTACGACCCCGTCGGGATGATGCCGGTGTCGTCGGTGACCCGCCCCTGATCGCGCGGAGCGCGCACGTACGATCGGCGGATGCCCCGCGGTCGCCCCGTCCCACGCACCCTGCCGCTGCTGCTCTGCGCGCTGTACGTGCTGCTGACCGGCTGCGGAGCGCCCGCCACCTCACCGGACACCGCCGAGCGGGACGTCCGCCAGGCCGTCGCCGCCTGGTCGCGGACGCCGCCCGAGAGGCTCGCCGGGATCCCGCTGGAGGGCTGGTCGTACGAGGTCACCTCGGTGCGCCGGGACGGAGCGCGGGCCACCGCCCGGGCCGAACTGCGCTACCGGCTCGCCGGTTACGACACGGCCCCGGCCGGCTCGGCGCGGGAGCTCACGCTGGACGCGGAGGGCGGGCGGTGGCGGGTCACGGCCGACGGGCCCGCGCCCGGCGCCCTGCCGCAGCTGTGGGACCAGGGCGCGGTGACTGTGGCCCGCGGAGCGCACTCCCTGGTGCTGGGCGGCGAAGGGCAGTCCCCCGAAACCCTGTCCGGGATCGCCGCCGAGGCCGACCGGGCGGTGCCGGCCGCCGGTGCGGCCTGGCCGAGGCCGTGGGCGGGGCGGGTCGTGGTCCTCGTACCGGGATCCCTGGAGCGGATGGCCGGGTTGCTGGGTCACCCCGCCGAGACCTACCGGGGGCTGGGAGCCGTCACGACCGGCCAGGTCGGTGCCGGGCCGGCCCCCGCCGACCGGGTGGTGGTCAACCCGCAGGCGTACCCGGAGCTCAGCGGGCAGGGCCGGCAGATCGTACTGACCCACGAGGTCACGCACGTGGCCACGCGCGCCGCGACCACCGCCACCACCCCGCAGTGGCTCTCCGAGGGCTTCGCGGACTGGGCCGCGTACCGGGGCACCCCCACCACCCCCGCGCAGGGCGCGCCCGCGCTCGCCCGGGCCGTGCGGCGGGGCGAGGTACCGGGCGAACTGCCCGCGACGGAGGCCTTCGCCTTCGGCGGCGACCCGGAGGCGGCGGCGCGGGCCTACGAGGGCGCGTGGCTGGCCTGCCGGCTGATCGCGGAGAAGTGGGGGGAGGCGGGACTGGTCCGCCTCTACGAGGCGGCGGGCCGCGAGCCGCTGCCGAACGCACTCGCCCACGCCCTGGGAACGGACGCCGACACGCTCACGCGGACCTGGCAGGAGTCCCTGCGCGACGAGCTGGGCTGAGCTAGTACTGTCGGCAGGCGATGCACAAGACGCTGATCGTGACCAATGACTTCCCGCCGCGACCGGGCGGCATCCAGGCCTTCCTCCACAACATGGCGCTGCGGCTGGATCCCGACCGGGTCGTCGTCTACGCCTCCACGTGGAAGCACAGTGCGGAGGGCCGCGAGGCCACGGCGGCCTTCGACGCGGAGCAGCCGTTCCAGGTCGTGCGCGACCGTACGACGATGCTCCTGCCGACCCCGCGCGTGACCCGGCGGGCGGTGGGCCTGCTGCGCGAACACGGCTGCGAGTCCGTGTGGTTCGGCGCGGCGGCCCCGCTCGGGCTGATGGGTCCGGCACTGCGGCGGGCGGGCGCGAAGCGGCTGGTCGCCACCACGCACGGGCACGAGGCGGGCTGGGCGCAGCTGCCGGCCGCGCGGCAGTTGCTGCGGCGGATCGGCGAGGGCACGGACACGCTGACCTACCTCGGGGAGTACACGCGCTCGCGGATCGCCTCGGCGGTGACGGAGCGGGCGGCGGCGCGGATGGTCCAGCTGCCGCCGGGCGTGGACGAGAAGACCTTCCACCCCGGGTCGGGCGGCGCGGAGGTCCGGGCGCGGCTCGGGCTGACCGACCGCCCGGTGGTGGTCTGCGTCTCGCGGCTGGTGCCGCGCAAGGGCCAGGACACCCTCATCGAGGCGATGCCGGCGATCCTGGCGGCGGTGCCGGACGCGGTGCTGCTGATCGTGGGCGGCGGGCCGTACGAATCGGACCTGCGGGCGCTCGCCGTGTCCACGGGGGTCGCGGACTCGGTGGTCTTCACGGGCGCGGTCCCGTGGTCCGAACTCCCCGCCCACTACGGGGCGGGCGACGTCTTCGCGATGCCGTGCCGCACCCGGCGGGGCGGGCTGGACGTGGAGGGGCTCGGCATCGTCTACCTGGAGGCCTCGGCGACGGGCCTGCCGGTGGTCGCGGGCGACTCCGGCGGGGCGCCGGACGCGGTGCTCGACGGGGAGACGGGCTGGGTCGTCCGGGGCGGTGCCCCCGAGGACGCGGCGGACCGCATCGTCACCCTCCTCCAGGACCCGGACCTTCGCTCCCGCATGGGCGAACGCGGCCGGGCGTGGGTCGAGGAGAAGTGGCGCTGGGACCTCCTGGCGGACCGGTTGCGCGAGCTGCTGTAGCGGCCGGGCCGCGGCGCCGTTGCGGGGGCTCCGCCCCCGAGCCCCCGCGCCTCAAACGCCGGCGGGGCTGGTTTGCCTCCGGCGGCGCCTCAAACGCCGGCGGGGCTGGATGTGGCTGCTGTCGTCCGCCAGGTGCGGCTGGATTGCCCGCAGGGCAATTTCAGCCCCTCCGGCGTTTGAGGAGCGGGGTCTGGGGCGGAGCCCCAGCAGCGGAGCCGCGCCCGCGAACGGTTCCCGCGGCCATACCTGACTGTTACTCAGATCTCTGGCAGTACCGGCTATGGGGGGACGGCCGGATTCCGCCCATGATGCGGCCATGACACCCAACCTGACGCGCCGTCACTTCCTGGGGATCGGCGCCCTCCAGACCGCGGCCGCCCTCGGCTTCACCAGGATCGGCCTCGCCTCGGCCGCCGCCGCCGAGCCGGCCGCCGCGCAGTACGCCCCCGCCATCGTCGTCGGCTCCGGCTACGGCTCCGCCGTCGCCGCGCTGCGCCTCGGCCAGGCCGGCGTGCGTACCGTCGTCCTCGAAATGGGCCGGCTCTGGAACACCCCCGGGCCCGACGGCAAGGTCTTCCCCTCCACCTCCGCGCCCGACCAGCGTTCCATGTGGTTCCGCAACCGCACCGAGGCCCCGCTCGCCCAGTTCCTCTGGCTCGACGTGGTCAACCGGGACATCAGCCCCTACCCCGGCGTCCTCGACCGCGTGAACTACGGCGACATGTCCGTGTACGTGGGACGCGGCGTCGGCGGCGGATCGCTCGTGAACGGCGGCATGGCGCCCACCCCCCGGCGCTCGTACTTCCAGGAGGTGCTGCCCCAGGTCGACGCCGACGAGATGTACGGCACGTACTACCCCCGCGCCCGCGCCATGCTCGGCGTCAACGACATCGACCCGGCCTGGTTCGAGTCCACGGAGTGGTACCGCTTCGCCCGGATCTCCCGCAAGCACGCCCAGAACACCGGCCTCAAGACCGTCTTCGTGCCGAACGTCTACGACTTCGAGTACATGAAGCGGGAAGCCGCCGGCACCGCCACCAAGTCGGCCCTCGCCGGCGAGGTCATCTACGGCAACAACCACGGCAAGAAGAGCGTCGACAAGACCTACCTCGCCGCCGCCCTCGGCACCGGCAACGTCACCATCGAGACGATGCAGCGCGTCGTCGGCGTACGCCAGGACCCGGCCGGCGGATACGTCCTCACCGTGCAGACCAGCGACGTCACGGGACGCGTCACCCAGGTCCGCGAACTCGGCTGCAAGCAGCTCTTCCTCGGCGCCGGCAGCCTCGGCACCACCGAGATCCTGCTCCGGGCCCGGGAGACGGGCACCCTGCCCGCGCTCAGTCCCAAGGTCGGGCTCGGCTGGGGCCACAACGGCAACGTCATGACCGCCCGCGCCAACCACCTCTGGGACACCGTCGGCGCGAACCAGGCCACCATGCCCGCCATGGGCATCGACGACTGGGACAACGCCTCGAACCCGGTCTTCGCCGAGATCGCCCCGCTCCCCATGGGACTGGAGCACTGGATCTCGATGTACCTGGCCATCACCAAGAACCCGGAGCGCGGGCACTTCACCTACGACGCGGCCACCGACTCGGCCCGCCTCAACTGGCGCAGGGACCAGAACACGCCCTCGGTCAACGCGGCGAAGTGCCTCTTCGACCGCATCAACCTCAAGAACTTCACGATGTACCGCTACGACCTCTTCGGCGACAACAAGGCCTTCGCCGACAACTTCACCTACCACCCGCTCGGCGGCTGCGTACTCGGCGACGCCACCGACGCGTACGGACGGGCGAAGGGGTACCAGGGGCTGTACGTGGTCGACGGCTCCCTGGTCCCCGGATCGCTCGGCGTGAACCCGTTCGTGACCATCACCGCCCTCGCCGAGCGGAACATGGCCCGGATCCTCGCCGAGGACGCCCGCTAGGTCAGCCCCGGTACAGCGCCTCGATCTCGTCCGCGAAGTCCTTCGCGACCACATTGCGCTTCAGCTTCAGCGAAGGCGTGATGTGACCCGACTCCTCCGTGAACTGGGAGGGCAGAATGCGGAATTTCCGCACCGATTCCGCCTTGGACACCGCCGCGTTGCCGTCGTCGACGGCCTTCTGGACGGCGGCGATCAGCTCCGCGTCCTCGCGCAGCTCCGCCGCCGTCACCCCGGCCGGCTTGCCGTTCTCCGCGGCCCACCGGCCGAGGAACTCCTCGTCGATGGTGACCAGCGCGGCCACGAACGGCCGCCCGTCGCCGACGACCATGCACTCCGCGACCAGCGCGTGCGCCCGGATCCGGTCCTCGATCACGGCGGGTGCGACGTTCTTGCCGCCGGCCGTCACGATCAGTTCCTTCTTGCGGCCGGTGATCGCGAGGTAGCCGTCCTCGTCGAGCGTGCCGACGTCGCCGGTGTGGAACCAGCCGTCGGTCAGCGCGTCGGCGGTGGCCGTCTCGTTCTTCCAGTACTCCTTGAAGATGTGCTCGCCGTGCAGCAGCACCTCGCCGTCGTCCGCGATGCGTACCACGGAACCGGGGAGCGGCTGGCCGACCGTACCGATCTTCGTCTTGTCCCACGGGTTGAAGGCCGTGGCGGCGCAGGACTCGGTCAGGCCGTAGCCCTCCAGCACCGTGAAGCCGATGCCGCGGAAGAAGTGCCCGAGGCGCTCGCCCAGCGGGGCGCCGCCGGAGATCGCGTACTCGCCGCGTCCGCCGAGGACGGTGTGCAGCTTGCTGTAGACGAGCTTCTTGAAGACCTTGTGCTTGAGCTTCAGGCCGAAGGACGGACCGCCCGGGGCGTCCAGCGCCTTGCTGTACGCGATCGCGGTCTCGGCCGCCGCGTCGAAGATCCTGCCCTTGCCGTCGGCCTGGGCCTTGGCGCGCGCCGAGTTGTAGACCTTCTCGAAGACGCGCGGCACGCCGAGGATCAGCGTGGGCCGGAAGGACTGGAGCTCGTCGGTCAGGTTCTTGATGTCCGGTACGCAGCCCAGGCGGATCGGCGCCAGGACGGCGGCGACCTCCACCAGGCGGCCGAAGACGTGCGCGGCCGGCAGGAAGAGCAGGACGGAGCACTCGCCCGTGCGGAAGAGCGGGCTGAGTCGCTCCACCACGTTGCCGCACTCGGCGAAGAAGTTGCGGTGCGTCAGCACACAGCCCTTGGGGCGGCCGGTGGTGCCCGAGGTGTAGACGATGGTGGCCGGGTCGTCCGCGACCGCGAGGCTGCTGCGCTCGTCGACCTCGGCGTCGGTGATCTCGCCGCCCGCGGCCTTCAGGGCCTCGACGGCGCCCTGCTCGATCTCCCAGACCTCGCGCAGCTCCGGCAGCCGGTCCTTCAGGGAGGCGACGGACGCGCTGTGCCCGGGGCTCTCCACGACCACGGCGACGGCGCCGGAGTCCCCGAGGATCCACTGGATCTGCTCGGGGGAGCTGGTCTCGTAGACGGGCACCGTGACACCGCCCGCGGTCCAGATCGCGAAGTCGATCAGCACCCACTCGTAGCGGGTGCGGGAGATCAGGGCGACCCGGTCGCCGGGACGGACGCCCGCCGCGATCAGGCCCTTCGCGGTGGCCCGGACCTCGGCCAGGAACTCGGTCGCGGTCACGTCCTGCCACCGGCCGTCGACCTTGCGGCTCATGACGGCGGTGTCCGGATGCTGCGCGGCATTGCGGCGGATGAGATCCGTCAGGTTCCCGTCCGACGGGACCTCGTACAGGGCCGGAAGGCTGAACTCGCGCAAGACTGCTGCTCCTCTGGGCGCCATCGCCACCATGTGGACCGACCGGACGTTACCCACGAGTAGTGGGTTCCCGATAGAGGGAACCGGCCAGATGTTCCGTGCGTCACAGACACGGCCCTTACGAGCCGACAGTAGTCGACCCCGTTCGCGACTCGGAAGTAACCGCAGGTAGGACGGGCTTGCCCAGTTCCCCTACCTCCGGTTACCCCCCACCTCTAGGGTGGCCGCATGGGTGGCATCACGGGTGGCAGGAAAAGTCGCACACGGATCCACGTCGTCAGCGACGTGCACGGCAACACCGAAGCCCTCGCCAGAGCGGGGGAGGGCGCCGACGCCCTGATCTGCCTCGGCGACCTCGTCCTCTTCCTCGACTACGCCGACCACTCGCGCGGGATCTTCCCCGACCTCTTCGGCGTCGACAACGCCGACCGGATCGTCGAACTGCGCACCGCCCGCCGGTTCGCCGAGGCACACGCCTTCGGCCGGGAGCTGTGGGCCGGCATGGACCGGGACCGGATGATCGAGGGCGCGGTCCGCCGCCAGTACGCCGAGATGTTCGCGGCCTTCCCCACCCCCACGTACGCCACCTACGGCAACGTCGACATCCCCGGACTGTGGCCCGAGTACGCCGACCGCCACGGCATCACCGTCCTGGACGGGCAGCGGGCCGAGATCGGCGGCCGCGTCTTCGGCTTCGTCGGCGGCGGACTGCCCTCGCCGATGCGCACCCCGTACGAGGTGGACGTCGAGGAGTACGCGGCCAAGGTGGAGGCGCTCGGCGAGGTCGACGTACTGTGCTCGCACATCCCGCCGGAGGTGCCGGAACTCTGCTACGACACGGTGGCGCGGCGCTTCGAACGGGGCAGCGAGGCCCTGCTCGCCGCGATCCGGCGGACCCGGCCCCGGTACGCCCTCTTCGGGCACGTCCACCAGCCGCTGGCGCGGCGGATGCGGATCGGGAACACCGAGTGCGTGAACGTCGGGCACTTCGCGGCCACCGGAAGGCCATGGGCCCTGGAGTGGTGACCATCGCACGCACGGTAGCCTTCGAGCGGCGGCCCGAGGCCGCACAATTCCTCGAACACTCCCCGGAGGAGCCACCGCGATGGCGGAACACACCAGCTCAAGCATCACGATCGACGCCGCCCCGGCCGACGTGATGGCCGTGATCGCCGACTTCGCCCGCTACCCCGAGTGGACCGGCGAGGTGAAGGAGGCCGAGGTGCTGGCCGCCGACGCCGAGGGCCGCGCGGAGAAGGTCCGGCTGCTGCTCGACGCGGGCGCGATCAAGGACGACCACGTGCTCGGCTACACCTGGACCGGCGCGGACGAGGTCAGCTGGACCCTCGTCAAGTCCCAGATGCTGCGGCAGCTGGACGGCTCGTACCGGCTGGCGCCGGTGGACGGCGGCAAGCGGACCGAGGTCACGTACCAGCTGACGGTGGACGTCAAGATCCCCATGCTGGGCATGATCAAGCGCAAGGCGGAGAAGGTCATCATCGACCGGGCCCTGGCGGGCCTGAAGAAGCGCGTCGAGTCCTCCTGACGGCCCTGCGGGTTCGCCTGCCGGACCCGTGACGCCTGGCCCCTGCGGGTTCGCCTGCCGGACCCGGGGTGCGCCCGGTCCCCTGCGGAGTTCGCTCGCGGGACCGGGGGTGCCTGGTCCTGCCAGGTTGGTCGCCTGGCCGGGGGAGCCCCGCCGCACTGTGGCTCTGCCCGTGCCGGCTCCGCCGCTGGGGCTCCGCCCCGGACCCCGCTCCTCAAACGCCGGAGGGGCTGGGTTTGCCCGAGGCGGTGCTTCGAACGCCGGAGGGGCGGCTGGACTTGCCTCCGGCGGGCAGTCACGCCGCGTGCCGCCCGGAGGGCGATTCCAGCCCCGCCGGCGTTTGAGGCGCGGGGTCCGGGGCGGAGCCCCGATCCGTGAGGCGCGCAGACAGACGGCAGCGGACCCGTCGGCGCTGAGGCGCGGGGCGGGGGCGGAGTCCCCGGGGCAGCGGCGTGCCGGGCAGGCGGCAAGGGCCGAATCCAGCCCCGCCGGCGCTTGAGGCGCGGGGGACGGGGCGGGCGCCCCGGAACCGCGTAGCGGCACCATCACCAGCGAGTCGGAGCGACATGCAGACCCTCCTGATCACCGGCCCCGGCGGCGCCGGGAAGACCACCGTGGCCGCGGCCACCGCCCTCGCCGCGGCACGCGAGGGACGCCGGGTGCTGCTGCTCACCGACGCCCCGCACGTCCAGGAGGACGACCGGCTCACCGTGGCCCGCGTCGACTCCGGCCAGGAGTTCCGCGACGAACTCGTCGCCCTCCAGGAGCGCGGATCCGCAGTCCTCGGGATGGTCGGGGCCCGCCCCCTCACCGCCGAGGAGCTGACCGAGCTGCCCGGCGCCGAGGAGTTCGCCCTGCTCCGCGCCATCCGCCGGGCCGCCACCGCCCCCGCCCCCGGCACCGACCTCGTCGTCGTCGACCTGCCCCCGCTGCACCGGGCCGTCGCCACCCTCTCCCTCCCCGCCCAGCTGCGCCGCTACCTCGCCCGGCTGCTCCCCGCGGAGCGCCAGGCCGCCCGCGCCCTGCGTCCCGTACTCGCCCAGCTCGCCGGCGTGCCCATGCCCGCGCAGTGGCTGTACGAGACCGCCGCCCGCTGGGACGAGGAGCTCGCCGCCGTACAGGCCGTCGTCGAGGCCGACACCACCGAGATACGGCTCGTCGCCGAGCCGGGGCCGACCGCCGCCGAAGCCCTGCGGCTCGGCCGGCTCGGGCTCGCTCTCCAGGAGCTGCCCGTCTCCTCCGTCGTCGCCAACCGCCTCCTCCCGCAGGGCTCCGCCGACCCCTGGCTCGCCGGCCTCGCCGCCCAGCAGGAGAAGCACACCGCCGAGTGGGCCGCCGAGCTCCCGGTCGTCCCCCTCGCCCACCTCGGCCGGGACCCGCACAGCCCCCAGGACCTGGCCCTCCTCGCCGAGACGGAAGGGCTCGCGCCCCGGCCGCCCGCACCCCGCTCCGGCTGGGTGGTCGAGGACCGCCGCGCCGAGGACGGGGTGCTCGTCTGGGAGGTGCCGCTGCCCGGCGCCCGCAAGAGCGAGCTCGACCTGATCCGGCGCGGTGACGAGCTGCTCCTCACCGCGGGCCCCTACCGCAGGATCGTTCCCCTGCCCTCGGTCCTGCGCCGCTGCTCCGTCTCCGGGGCCGCGCTCGCCGACGGCGTGCTCCGCATCCGTTTCACGCCGGACCCGGGCCTGTGGCCCCGTACGCCCTGAACCGCGTACCCCCATTCGGGTAAGGTCGAAAGAGGCCGCACCGAACGCCCCGCAAGGAGAACCCGCGATGAGCGAGGCCACCGACCGTCCCACCGACGACGACGCATGGGCCAAGGCCTGCGCCGAGGACCTCGCCGCCGAGAGGGAGCGCCTGCGCGGCCAGGGCGGGGCTGGCGCCGGGAACACCGGGACCGCCTCCGAGGAACTCTTCAAGCTCCTCGGAGCCGTCGCGGACAAGGTCTCCTCGCTGAACAACCCGCTGTTCGGGGCCGCGGCCCAGGGCGCGGTACGCCAGTTCGTCGACCAGGCCAAGACCGCGGCCAAGCCCGTCATCGAGCGCAACCCCGAGGTCTTCGACCACCTCGCGGCCGCCGGTTCCGAGCTGCTCGCCGCCTACCGCTCCGCCGTCGAGGGCCACGAGCGCCGCTGGACGCGCGACGAGCCCCCGGCACCCCGCACCGGATCCCACGACCGCGACCCCCGCGACGACGGCCCCGACGCAGGCCCCGGCGAGCGGATCGATCTCGACTGAACCCCATGCGCGCTCGGGTACGGTTGGCCCTGGCGGGGTTTGACCGGAAACCGAGGGACTAATGGGACTCACCATCGGCGTCGACATCGGCGGCACGAAGATCGCGGCCGGCGTGGTCGACGAAGAGGGCACCATCCTTGAGACGTACAAGGTGCCCACCCCGCCGACCGCGAACGGAGTCACGGAGGCCATCTGCGCCGCCGTGTCCGAGGTCAGCAGCAACCACACGATCGAGGCCGTCGGCATCGGCGCCGCCGGATACGTGGACGACAAGCGCGCCACCGTCCTCTTCGCGCCGAACATCAACTGGCGCCACGAGCCGCTCAAGGACAAGGTCGAGCAGCGCATCGGCCTGCCCGTCGTCGTCGAGAACGACGCGAACTGCGCGGCCTGGGGCGAGTACCGCTTCGGCGCCGGCCAGGGCCACGAGGACGTCATCTGCATCACGCTCGGCACCGGCCTGGGCGGCGGCATCATCATCGGCAACAAGCTGCGGCGCGGACGCTTCGGCGTCGCCGCCGAGTTCGGGCACATCCGGGTCGTACCGGACGGCCTGCTGTGCGGCTGCGGCAGCCAGGGCTGCTGGGAGCAGTACGCCTCCGGGCGCGCGCTCGTCCGGTACGCGAAGCAGCGCGCCAACGCCACCCCCGAGAACGCGGCGATCCTCCTCGCGCTCGGCGACGGCACCGCCGAGGGCATCGAGGGCAAGCACATCAGCGCGGCCGCCCGGCAGGGCGACCTGGTGGCCATCGACGCCTTCCGCGAGCTGGCCCGCTGGGCCGGCGCCGGCCTGGCCGACCTGGCGTCCCTGTTCGACCCGTCGGCGTTCATCGTCGGCGGCGGGGTCTCCGACGAGGGGGACCTCGTCCTCGACCCGATCCGCAAGTCCTTCAAGCGCTGGCTGGTCGGCGGCGCCTGGCGTCCGCACGCGCAGGTACTGGCCGCGCAGCTCGGAGGCAAGGCCGGGCTCGTCGGCGCGGCGGACCTGGCCCGCCAGGGCTGACTTTTCGGGCGTTCCGCCCGCCGTGCCCCTTGGGGGAGCGGCGGGCGGCCGCATATCTTGCGGACATGGACCAGTTGCTGCCGTCGCTGCCCTCGTTGCCCTCGCTGCCGAAGTCCCTTACCGAGCCGGACGGTTCTGCCGTGATCCGGGTGCTCAGCTACAACATCCGCTCGCTGCGCGACGACGAGGACGCGCTGGCCAGGGTCATCCGGGCGTGCGAGCCGGATCTGGTCTTCATCCAGGAGGCGCCGCTGTTCTTCCGGTGGCGCAAGCACGCGGCGCGGCTCGCCGCGAAATCCGACCTGGTGGTGCTGAGCGGCGGCGCGACGGCGGCCGGACCGCTGCTGCTGTGCTCGCTGCGGGCCTTCGTGGAGCGCACCGAGGACGTACTGCTGCCGCTGACCCCCGGCCTGCACCGGCGGGGCCTCGCCACGGCGGTGGTCCGCTTCGCGGGGGCGCGGGTGGGCGTGGTCAGCACCCACCTGTCCCTCGACGCGACCGAGCGCGGGGCGCAGGCGGAACTGCTGCTGGAGCGGGTCGCCGCGATGGACACCCCGTACGCGATCGTGGCGGGCGACGTGAACGAAGCGCCGGGGGGTGCGGTCTTCGGGCGGCTCGCCGGTGCCCTTCAGGACTGCTGGACGGTGTCCCCCTGGGGCGGGGAGCCGACCTTCCCGGCGGTCGCGCCGGACCGTCGCATCGACGCGGTGTTCGCCTCGCGGGGGGTGGAGGTGCTGGCCTGCGGTGTCCCTGCGGGGCTGCCGGGTCTCTCCTCCGCGGACCTCCGCGCCGCGACGGACCACCTCCCGGTCCTGGCGGCCCTCCGCCTCCCGGCTGCGCCGTAGCCCCGGGGCCGATCGGGGGCCCGCTGCGCGGGGCTGTCCCCTACCCGCCCTTCCCCCGTTCCCCGGGCTCCGCCCGGACCCGTCCTGGGGCTCCGCCCCAAACCCCGCGCCTCAAACGCCGGCGGGGCTGGAAAATCCAGCCCCGCCGGCGTTTGAGGCGACGGCGCGAAGCGCCGTACGGGTCCGGGGCGCAGCCCCGGGGAACGGGGGAAGGGCGGGTAGGGGAACACACCCCGCGCAGCGGCTCCCTCCCGCAGACGATCCACCGGGCCCGGCCAGGGGCAGCGGCCCCGCCCGACCACCGACGGCCGGAGGCAGTCGCAGCGTCCCGAAGCCGGGGAGGCGCCCCAGGCGCCTACCCGCGCGAGGGGCGCGTCCAATAGGTCAAACCACGGCCCCGCGCCCCGGATCGTCGTCATCGTCGTCGCCCTGCGCCATCCTCCCGACCAGCGTCGCGAAACCGCCCAGGAAGCCGCCGATGCCCAGCGTGGTCAGCCACCAGGTCATCTCCCACTGCAGCAGCACCGCCAGGAGCAGCAGCACCGGCCCGCCGACCACCGCCAGCCAGGCGAACTTCGACGTGGTGTCCGCTTCCGGCAGCTCCGGTTCGGGCTGGACGAAGTGGCCCTCGTCCTCCTCCTTCGGCTCCGCGAGGGAGTGGTCCCGGGGGCCCACCATGCCCACGCCCGGGGCGAAGACCACCGAGCTGCCCAGGGACGTCGCGGCCGGCCCCTCCGGCCCGGCCTCGGCCTCGGTCTCGGCCTCGGGCTCCGCCCCCGACTCCGCCTCCCCGTCAGCGCCCGCCTCCGGCGGGGACGGCTTCACGTCCTCCTCCGGCAGCAGCAGGTTCTCGATCGGCCGGAACGGCCTGGCCCCCGGCGGGTCCGGCGGCTCCTGCCCGTACCCGGCGACGATCGCCGCCCAGGCCGCTTCCTCGTCCAGCGGCGGAACTCCGCCCGACTGCTCCTCGTGCTCAGCCACCCGCCTCCGCCCCCTCCCTGCCCACGCTCTCCGCCAGCCGGCCGACGAACGCAAAACTGTCCGCGAAGATCCGCTCCGCGTCATGGTCCAACGTCGCGACGTGGTAGCTCTGTTCCAGCAGCGTCTCGGTGACGTCCGTCGACGAGATCCGCGCCAGGATCCGCGCCGAGTCGACGGGCGGTACGACGTGGTCCTGCGGGCTGTGCAGCAGCAGTACCGGCTGCGTCACCTGCGGCAGATCGGCGTCGACCCGCTGGAAGAGCTTGCGCAGCGAGTCCGCGGCCCGGGTCGGGACCCGGTCGTAGCCGACCTCCTCCGATCCCGGCTTCGCGATGTCGCTGGCGATGCCCGGCGTCGACCGGATGAAGTGCTTGGCCACCGGAAGGGCGAAGGCCAGCGGGTCGTGCACCTTGTTGGCCGGGTTGACGAGCACGAGGCCGCTGATCGCGTCTCCGTGCTTGGCCGCCAGCCGCAGCGTGAGCGCGCCGCCCATCGAGAGCCCGAAGACGAACACCTGCTCGCACCGGTCCAGCAGCTCCTGCAGCGCCCGGTCGACCTCCGCGTACCAGTCCTCCCAGCCCGTGAGCTGCATGTCCTGCCAGCGCGTCCCGTGCCCGGGCAGCAGCGGCAGCGACACCGTGAGGCCCTTCCCGGCGAGGTACTCGGCCCAGGGGCGCATCGACTGCGGGGAACCGGTGAAGCCGTGGCAGAGAAGGACGCCGACCTCTCCGCCCTCGTGGCGGAACGGCTCGGCTCCAGGGAGGACGGGCACCAGGGTCTCCTTGATCATGATGTACATCAGGTGGGTGCGTTGCTCTGTGTGACTTCACCGTACGCGACCGGACTGGTACCGACCAGGGCCGTCGGGCCGCTGTCGGGGGAGCCAGGGGATAAGGTCTGTTCGACAGACACAGGAAGGCTTTCGAGTTGATCTACGGCGCAATGAAGTTCTCGATCGGCGGGTCCCTGAAGCTCGCTTTCAGGCCGTGGGTGGAGGGCCTTGAGAACATTCCCGCCGAGGGGCCCGCGATCCTCGCGAGCAACCACCTGTCCTTCTCGGACTCCTTCTTCCTGCCGGCCGTTCTGGACCGCAAGGTCACCTTCATCGCGAAGGCCGAGTACTTCACCTCCCCGGGTGTCAAGGGCAAGCTGACGGCCGCCTTCTTCAAGGGCGTCGGACAGCTCCCGGTCGACCGTTCCGGTGCCCGAGGGGCCGGTGAGGCCGCCATCAAGAGCGGCATCGAGGTCATCGAGCGCGGGGAGCTGTTCGGTATTTACCCCGAGGGGACGCGTTCACCCGACGGACGTCTCTACCGGGGCAAGCCCGGCGGGCTGGCCCGGGTGGCGCTGGCCACCGGAGCGCCGGTGATCCCCGTGGCGATGATCGACACGGAGAAGATCCAGCCGCCCGGCAAGGTGGTTCCGAAGCTGATGCGCCCCGGGATCCGAATCGGCAAGCCGCTGGACTTCAGCCGCTACCACGGCATGGACGGGGACCGCTTCATCCTCCGCTCGGTGACCGACGAGGTCATGTACGAGATCATGAAGCTGTCCGGCCAGGAGTACGTGGACATCTACGCGACGGCGGCCAAACGGCAGATCGCCGACGCGGAGAAGGCCGAGAAGGACGCGGAGAAGGCCGCCAAGGGCGAGAAGAACGCCAAGGGCGACGGCGCGCAGTAGGACGGGCGGCGGTACCGCCCGCGGGAGCGGGGGGTGGGGGAAATGGCGAAACGCGAACGTGTCGTGCGCATGTCGGTCGAGCAGCCGCTCTGGCGGGCGCTGACGGCGTACCGGCTGCTGACCATGGTCTACGCGGTGGTGCTGTTCGCCTCCGCCTACAAGAAGTTCGACCGGCCCATGGTCGCGATCGGCTACCTCGCCGTCCTCGCCGTCTGGACGCTGGCCACCTCCTCCAAGGTGGCCACCGCCGCCAGCTGCACCAAGCGCTTCCTCTGCGCCGACCTCACCGTCGCCATCGCGGGGATCCTGCTCACCCCGGTCGCCGACACCCACGCGCGGATCGCCGAGGGCGGCCCGACCCTCCCCAGCATCTGGACGGCCGGCTCGGTCCTCGCCTTCGCCCTCAAGGGCGGCTGGCGCTGGGCCGGTTTCGCCTCCACCTTCGTGGCCGCCGCCAACCTCGTCATCCACGGCGGTGACCCCACCCGCGACACCCTGCACAACGTCCTGCTGGTCTGGGTCGCCTCCATCGCCATCGGCTACGTCGTCGAGGTCGCCCGGGCCAGCGAGGCCACCCTGGCCCGCGCCCTGGAGATCGAGGCCGCCACCCGCGAGCGCGAGCGCCTCGCCCGCGACATCCACGACGGGGTCCTCCAGGTCCTCGCCATGGTCCAGCGGCGCGGCACCGAACTCGGCGGCGAGGCCGCCGAACTCGGCCGGATGGCGGGCGAGCAGGAGGTGGCCCTGCGCACCCTGGTCTCCAGCGGGCTCGTGCACCCCTCCCGGATCTCCCGTGACGAGTCGCTGGGCGCGCTGGTGGACTCGTACGAGGTGGAGGAGCCCGGCGCCGACGAGGGCGAGGTCGATCTGCGGACGCTCCTGGCCCCGCACGCCGGCTCCCGGGTGAGCTTCGCCGAGCCGGGCACCCCGGTGCGGCTGCCGGCGCCCGCCGCGAAGGAACTGGCCGCGGCGGTCGGCGCCGCCCTCGACAACGTGCGCAAGCACGCGGGGGAGGGGGCCAGGGCCTGGATCCTGGTCGAGGACTGGGGCGACGAGGTGATCGTCACCGTACGCGACGACGGCCCCGGCATCCCGGTCGGCCGGCTCGACCAGGCCGAGGGCGAGGGACGGATGGGCGTGGCCCTGTCCATCCGCGGCCGGCTGCGCGACCTCGGCGGCAGCGCCGAGCTGGTGTCCGTCCCCGGACAGGGCACCGAAGTGGAACTGAAGGTACCCAGGGGGAGGACGGACAAGAGATGAGCGAGCCGAGCGAGATCAAGGTGATGGTGGTCGACGACCACCCGATGTGGCGGGACGCGGTCGCCCGCGACCTGGCCGCCGCGGGCTTCGACGTGGTGGCCACGGCCGGCGACGGCCCCGAGGCGGTTCGCCGGGCCCGCGCCGTCACCCCGCACGTCCTGGTCCTCGACCTCAACCTGCCCGGTATGCCCGGGGTCCAGGTCTGCAAGGAACTGGTCGGCGCCAACCCGGCGCTGCGGGTCCTCGTCCTGTCGGCGAGCGGCGAGCACGCGGACGTACTGGAGGCGGTGAAGTCCGGGGCGACCGGATACCTGCTGAAGTCCGCCGGCGCCCAGGAACTGATCGACGCCGTCAGCCGCACGGCCGCGGGCGACCCGGTCTTCACGCCGGGCCTGGCCGGACTGGTGCTCGGCGAGTACCGCCGCCTGGCCACGGATCCGGCGCCGGCCGCCTCCGACGAGCCGAAGGCCCCCCAGCTGACCGACCGCGAGACCGAGGTGCTGCGACTCGTGGCCAAGGGGCTGTCGTACAAGCAGATCGCCGAACGGCTGGTCATCTCCCACCGCACGGTGCAGAACCACGTCCAGAACACCCTGGGCAAGCTCCAGTTGCACAACCGGGTGGAGCTCGTCCGCTACGCCATCGAGCGCGGCCTCGACGACGCGTAGCCCCGGCAGCACCAGGTCGAACATCGCACTTAATTCCTCAAACTCCTCGTACGAGTGAACGGGCGTACGCAACGCCCCGCGATTCCACCGGAATTGACCCCTCCATCCCCCTTGTTGTGACCTGCGTCACCACTAGCGTGGCCGTCATGGCGAAGGGAGATTCCATGAAGGTCGGAGTGCTGACCGGCGGCGGCGACTGCCCCGGACTCAACGCGGTGATCCGGGGCGTCGTCCGCAAGGGCGACCAGGAGTACGGCTACGGGTTCATCGGATTCAAGGACGGCTGGCGGGGTGCGGTCGAGGGGGTCACCGTCCCCCTCGACATCCCCGCCGTCCGCGGGATCCTGCCCCGCGGCGGCACCATCCTCGGCTCCTCGCGCACCAACCCGTTCAAGGTGGAGGACGGGGTGCGGCGGATCAAGGAGAACCTCACCAAGTACGAGGTCGACGCGCTCATCGCGATCGGCGGCGAGGACACCCTCGGCGTCGCCGCCAAGCTGTACGAGGAGTACGGCATCCCCTGCGTCGGCGTGCCGAAGACCATCGACAACGACCTGTCGGCGACGGACTACACCTTCGGCTTCGACACCGCCGTCGGCATCGCGACCGAGGCCATCGACCGGCTGCACACCACGGCCGAGTCGCACATGAGGGTCCTGGTCGTCGAGGTCATGGGCCGGCACGCCGGCTGGATCGCCCTGCACTCGGGCCTCGCGGGCGGCGCCAACGTCATCCTGATCCCCGAGCAGCGCTTCGACATGGACCAGGTGTGCGCCTGGGTGGCCTCCCGCTTCACGGCGAGCTACGCGCCGATCGTCGTCGTCGCCGAGGGCGCCATGCCCAAGGACGGGGACATGGTGCTGAAGGACGCCACCAAGGACTCCTTCGGGCACGTCCGGCTCTCGGGCGTGGGCGAATGGCTCGCGAAGGAGATCGAGGCGCGGACCGGCAAGGAAGCCCGTACGACGGTGCTCGGCCACATCCAGCGCGGCGGCACGCCCAGCGCCTTCGACCGCTGGCTGGCGACCCGCTTCGGGCTGCACGCCATCGACGCCGTGCGCGACCGGGACTTCGGCAAGATGGTCGCGCTCAAGGGGACGGACATCGTCCGGGTCCCGATCGCCGAGGCCACGGCCAAGCTCAAGACGGTCGACCCGGCGCTGTACAAGGAAGTCGGGGTCTTCTTCGGCTGACCCGAGGGTCGGACGGCACCCGGGAGCCATGGGTCGTATGGTGACAAACGACCCATGGCCCTGATGTGTTCGACGTACGGGAGCAAGCGTGGAGATCCTGGCATTCGGTGTGACCGCCGACGAAGAGCCGCTCCTGGAGCGGGCCTTCGAGGGCCTGCACGAGGTCCGCTGCCTCGACGTCTTCCTCAGCGAGGACACCGCGCCGATCGCGGCCGGCTACGAGGTCGTCTCCTCCAGCGTGAACGCCGATCTGGGCGGCCGGGTGCTGCGGATCCTGGCGGCGGGCGGGACGAAGATGATCGCCCAGCGCTCCACCGGCTTCAACAACATCGACCTGGACGAGGCCCGCCGACTGGGCATGTCCGTCAGCCGGGTCTCCTACTACTCGCCCTACTCGGTGGCCGAGTTCGCCTGGACCCTGGCGATGGCCGTCAACCGGCGGATCGTCAGGGCCTCCAACCGCACCCGGGACTTCGACTTCCGCCTGAACGGGCTGATGGGCCGCGACATGCACGGCCGCACGGTGGGCGTCCTCGGAACCGGCAAGATCGGCGAGGCCTTCACCCGGATCGCGCACGGCTTCGGCATGCGCCTGCTGGGCTGGGACGTGGTGCAGAACGCGGCCTGCCTGGAGCTGGGCATGAAGTACGTGGAGAAGGAGGAGCTGCTCGCCTCCTCGGACCTCGTCAGCCTGCACGTCCCGCTGCTGGAGTCCACGCACCACATCATCGACGCGGCCGCGCTGGGGCTGATGAGGGACGACGCGATCCTGGTGAACTCCAGCCGCGGCGGGCTCGTCGACACGGACGCGCTGGTCACCGAACTGCGCGCGGGGCGGTTCACGGGGGTGGGCCTCGACGTGTACGAGGCCGAGGCCGGGGTGTTCTTCACGGACAAGTCCCTGGAGGCCGTGGTGGACGACACCCTGGCCCGGCTCGTGACCTTCCCGAACGTGGTGGTCACCTCGCACCAGGCGTACTACACGGGTGACGCGGTGGGGCAGATCATCGACGCGACGGTCGCCAACGTGACGGACTACCTCGCGGGGCGGCGCTCGGAAAACACCCTGGTCCCCTCCTGACGCGGGTCCGGGGGCGCGGGTGCCGCTGCGCGGGGCCTGTCCCCGCCCCGCCCTTCCACCGTTCCCCGGGCTCCGCCCGGACCCTCCCCCAGCTACCGCTGGGAGGTGCCCCCATCCTCAAACGCCGGACGGGCTGAAGATCCAGCCTCGCCGGCGTTTGAGGCGCGGGGTCTGGGGCGGAGCCCGGGGAACGGTGGAAGGGCGGGTAGGGGACAGGCCCCGCGCAGCGGCCCGGCGGCTAGGCGGACGTCCCCGCCCGGACCCCCACGATCAGCTCGCGCAGCAGCTCCGCGCCCCGCAGGGTGAGCACCGACTCCGGGTGGAACTGGACCCCCGCGAAGCCACCCGCCGCGGAGCGAAGGGCGTGGACCTCGCCCGTCGCCGGGTCACGGGAGACCTCCACACCCACCGGCTCCGCGCCCTCGGCGCAGTACGCGGTGTACGTGTTGTAGAAGCCCACCACCTCCTGCGCCCCGAACAGATCGATCCGCGTCTGCGCACCCTGCGCCGGCTCCGCCTTGCGGATCAGCGGCAGCCCGAGCTCCGCCGCCAGCAGCTCGTGACCCAGGCAGACCCCGAGCAGCCCGCCCCGGTGCGAGGCGAGGAGCTCCGCCGCCAGCGCGCGCAGCATCCGCATCTTGGGGTCGGCCGCGTCCGCCGGGTTGCCCGGGCCCGGGCCGAGCACGATCGGGCCCTCCCAGGCCAGGGCCGCCGCCCGCAGCCCCGGATCGTCGTAGCGGCGTACGGTCACCTCCAGCCCGGCCACCCGCAGCACGTGCGCCAGCATCGCCGTGAACGTGTCCTCGCCGTCGACCACCAGCGCGTGGCCGGACGGCACGGACGGCTCCTGCATCCGCAGCCAGAACGGGGCCAGGTCCGCCCGCCGCGCGGAGAGGGCGGCCTGCACCCGGGGGTCCTCCGCGAGCCGCGCCACCCCCTCGAAGGCCGGGCGGGGCGCCGCCGGCCGGACTCCGAGCGCCGCCAGCACCCCGGCCGCCTTCGCGTGCGTCTCCGCGACCTCGCCCGCCGGATCGGAATGCCGGACGAGGGTGGCGCCGACCGGTACCCGCAGCGCCCCGTCGGGGGCGATGTCGGCGGTGCGGATCAGGATGGGGGAGTCGAGCGTCTGCGCCCCGGCCGCGTCCAGGCCCAGCAGGGCCAGCGCGCCCGCGTAGTAGCCGCGCCCACCGGTCTCGTACCGCTCGATCACCCGGCAGGCGTTCTGCACCGGCGAGCCGGTCACCGTCGCCGCGAACATCGTCTCGCGCAGCACCTCCCGCACGTCCAGGGAGGAGCGCCCGCGCAGCTCGTACTCGGTGTGCGCGAGGTGCGACATCTCCTTCAGGCGCGGTCCGACCACGACCCCGCCGCGGTCGCCGACCGTGCACATCATCTTGAGCTCCTCGTCGACCACCATCGACAGCTCCTCGGTCTCCTTGCGGTCCCCGAGGAAGGAGAGGAGGGAGTCCACGGTCGGCCCGCCCGCCGGATAGCGGTACGTCCCGCTGATCGGGTTCATCACGACGGTTCCCCCGGACATCCGGACGTGGACCTCGGGGCTCGCGCCCACCAGGGTTCGCTCACCCGTATGGACGACGTACGTCCAGTACGCGCCCCGCTCGCCCTCCAGCAGCCGCCGGAACAGGGCGAGGGCGTCGGCCCGGCCGAAGCCCTCGATCCGGCCCTCGAAGGTGCGGCGGATGACGAAGTTCGCGCCCTCCCCGCGGCCGATCTCGTCCTCGATGACCCGCTCGACCGTGGCCGCGTACTCCTCGTCGGGGACGTCGAAGGCGCCTGCGTCGACCCGGACGGCGTGCGCGGGCAGCGCGGACAGCGCCTCGGCGAGCGGGATCTCGTACGCCTCCTCGGCGACGAGCACGCTCAGCGGCGTGCCGTCGTCGCGCACGTCGAAACCGCGCTCCCGGATCTGCCGGAAGGGGACCAGGGCGAGGGTGGGCAGCTCCCGCACGGGCAGGTCGGCGAGGTGCTCGGCCTCGTGGACCGGGCCGAGGAGCACCTCGACGGTGTCGTGGTCACGGCCGGGAGTGCGCCGGCGCAGCAGGGCGAACGGGGGGCAGGAGTCGTCGAGCAGTCGGCTGAGTGCCATGGACATGGGGCGGGTCGTCCTTCCGGTGGGAGGAGCTGGAGGAGCGGCCCGATGTCCCGTGAGAAACACGGAAGGCCGCCCCTCGGGGCGGCCTTCGCGTCGGTAGTGTCGTTTACGTACGCGTGAGGAGTGGGCCGCCCGGAGCGGTCCACCACCAGTTCTGGTTCGAGTGCGCGTACATGCTGCGCACCTTAGCCCAGATCGGCCTCCAGGCGCAGGATCCGTCTCATGACGCGATATGAACCATGGATTCCGTATTTTTGGGCTCCGTCAACCTTCGAGCCACTTCTGTCTCACTACGTGGTCGCAAGGCTGGACGTGGCGGATGACGACGTAATGTTTACGAGGTGACCGTGAACGCTGAAACCCAAGCCCTCGCCGCCAAGGCGACCTGGCGAGACCTTCCCGCGGCGCAGCAGCCTTCGTACCCCGATGTCGAGGCTCTGCGCGCTGTCGTCGCGGACCTCGAGTCGTATCCGCCGCTCGTCTTCGCGGGCGAGTGTGACCAGCTGCGCGCCCGACTGGGAGCCGTCGCCAAGGGCGAGGCGTTCCTGCTCCAGGGCGGCGACTGTGCCGAGGCCTTCGACGCCGTGTCCGCCGACCACATCCGCGCCAAGCTGAAGACGCTGCTCCAGATGAGCGCCGTCCTGACGTACGCGGCCTCCGTGCCCGTCGTGAAGGTCGGCCGTATCGCGGGCCAGTACTCCAAGCCGCGCTCCAAGGACACCGAGACCCGCGACGGCATCACCCTGCCGACCTACCGCGGTGACTCCGTCAACGGCTTCGCCTTCACCGAAGAGGCCCGAATCCCGGACCCCGAGCGGCTGAAGCGCATGTACCACGCGTCCGCTTCGACGCTGAACCTGGTGCGCGCCTTCACCACCGGTGGCTACGCCGACCTGCGCCAGGTGCACGCCTGGAACCAGGACTTCGTGAAGTCCTCCCCGTCCGGGCAGCGCTACGAGCAGCTCGCGCGGGAGATCGACAACGCGCTGAACTTCATGAAGGCCTGTGGCACCGACCCGGCCGAGTTCAAGGCCGTCGAGTTCTACGCCTCCCACGAGGCGCTGCTGCTCGACTACGAGGGCGCGCTGACCCGTACGGACTCCCGTACCGGCAAGCTGTACGACACCTCGGGCCACATGGTCTGGATCGGTGAGCGCACCCGCCAGCTGGACCACGCGCACATCGAGTTCTGCTCGCAGATCGCCAACCCGATCGGCATCAAGCTCGGCCCCACCACCACGGTGGACGAGGCGCTGACGTACATCGACCGCCTGGACCCCGAGCGCGAGCCGGGCCGGCTGACCTTCGTCGTCCGCATGGGCGCCGACAAGGTCCGCGACAAGCTCCCCGAGCTCGTCGAGAAGGTCACCGCGTCCGGTGCCACCGTCGCCTGGGTCACCGACCCGATGCACGGCAACACCTTCGAGGCGGCCTCCGGCCACAAGACGCGCCGTTTCGACGACGTGCTCGACGAGGTCAAGGGCTTCTTCGAGGTCCACAAGGGCCTCGGCACCCACCCGGGCGGCATCCACGTCGAGCTCACCGGTGACGACGTCACCGAGTGCGTGGGCGGCGGCGACGAGATCTTCGTCGACGACCTGCACCAGCGCTACGAGACGGCCTGCGACCCGCGGCTCAACCGCAGCCAGTCCCTGGACCTGGCGTTCCTGGTCGCCGAGATGTACCGCGACCAGTAGGCAGCGGTAGGCAGCAGCCTGTGACGATGGGGCGCGGATCGATGTGATCCGCGCCCCATCCTCGTATCCGGGTCTTTTAGGGAACCCTAACTTTGGGTACGGTTAGGTAAGCCTCACCGATCTAGGGGATGGCTCGTCGAACCATTCCGCTCAGGGAGGTGAACCGCGTGTACGTCTGCTCGTGTTTCGGGATCACCGACAAGCAGGTCAAGGACCACGCGGCTGCCGGGGCCTGCACCCCGCGCCAGATCGCCTCGGCCACCAAGGCCGGCACCGACTGCGGCTCCTGCGTGCGCACCATCCAGGGCATACTCGGCCGCGGTGCCTGCCCGCGCCGGGAGCAGCTGGAGAAGGGCAACACCGCGGCCGTTCTCGCGGCGGACCCGGAGCTGACGACGGTTGCCGCACCCGGCCTCGCACCCGCCGCGAAGCTCGCACCCGCGCCCAAGCCGGCGCCGGCGCTCCAGCCCGCACCCGTGCTCGCGGAAGCGGCCTAGTCCTCCCGGAAGGGCGGGGGTCAGCTCGGCTGCTCGATCAGCTGGGCGATGTACAGCGGCTCTCCCAGGGACTCGATGAGCTCCAGCTGGGTGTCGAGGTAGTCGATGTGGTGCTCCTCGTCCTCCAGGATCTCCTCGAAGAGCCGCGCCGAGGTGATGTCGCCCTTGCCGCGCATGACCTCGATGCCGCGCTTGAGCCGGTCGATGGCCTCGACCTCGACCTGCCGGTCCGCCTGGAACATCTCCGTGATCGTCTGGCCGACGCGCACGTGGAAGAGGCGCTGGTAGTTCGGCAGCCCGTCCAGCATGAGGATGCGTTCGGTGATCTTGTCCGCGTGCTTCATCTCGTCGATGGACTCTTCACGCGTGTACTTGGCGAGCTTGGTCCAGCCCTTGTTGTCCTGGATGCGGTAGTGCAGCCAGTACTGGTTGATGGCCGTCAGCTCGCCGGTCAGCTGCTCGTTCAGAAACTCAAGGACCTCGGGGTCGCCCTGCATCGCAGAGGCTCCTTCCAGGCAATGTCAGCTATGTGACGGGGCAGGTGCGCGCATCCTTGCACCGCCACTGGGGGTCGTCCAGTAAGTGCCTCCTTAGTGGGAGTTGCCGTGACTTGCCCCGAAAGGGGCCCGCATTGGCCCAGACCTGGTCATGACCACCCCGCCAAGTCTGTCACCATGGAGTCATGGGTCAGCCGGAAAGCCGGGAATCTCCGGAAGCAGAGCAGCCGGACCTCCCTCCAGGACAGCGACTCCAGCGGGGCTGGCCCGTCACCCACTACGGGCCTGTACCGAAGTTCAAGCCGGAGCGCTGGGAGTTCCGCGTCTTCGGGGCCACGGCCGACGGTGAGAAGCACTGCTGGAACCACGAGGAGTTCACGGCCCTGCCGTTCGAGTCGGTGGTGGCGGATCTCCACTGCGTGACGAAGTTCAGCATGCAGGGCGCCGAATGGGGCGGTGTGCTCGCCCGTACCGTGCTCGACCTCGCTCCTCCGGCCCCGCAGGTCACGCACGTGATGGTGTGGGCCGAGTACGGCTTCAGCTCCAACTTGCGGCTGGCCGACTTCGCTTCCGACCGGACCGTCTTCGCCACCCACGAGGGCGGTGAACTGCTCACCGCGGAGCACGGGTTCCCGCTGCGGCTCGTCGTCCCGCACCTGTACGCCTGGAAGGGCCCCAAGTGGGTCCGGGGGATCGAGTACATGACCGCGGACCGCCGGGGCTTCTGGGAGGAGCGCGGCTACCACAACATCGGCGACCCCTGGCGCGAACAGCGGTACTCCTACCAGGAGGAGCCGGGGGACGGCCCGGAGCTGTAGCGGACGCCGTCGGGGAAATCGCCCGATGGTGGTACTGCTCAGTGGTGGTACTGGTGGACGACCGCGTGACCCTTGCCGCGGCCGATCATCCACTTGTTGACCGGGGTGGTCAGGACGAAGGCGATCGCGAGCGAGATCGCGAGCACGATCCAGAACAGCGCGTCCGACAGGTGCGCGTCCATCGCGCCGGGCCACAGGGCGATCACCCCGTTGTCGATCAGCTCCATGACGGCGATCGAGAGGGTGTCGGCTGCCAGGGCCACCCGAATGGCCGTACGGAAGTCGACGCCGGCGGCGAGGATCCCGCGCAGGGTGAGCGCGTAACCGAAGAAGAACGCCAGCACGATCGCCAGGATCATGGTCGACACGTTGCCCCACCCGAGCGCGGTGCCGATGATCATGCCGAGCACCTCGCCGATGGCGCAGCCGGTGAGGCAGTGGAGGGTGGCCTTGGCGGCCATGGCCCAGCTGACGGGGCCGTGGCCGTGGTGGCCGTGTGCGGCGTGGTCCTCGTGGCCGGCCGGGCTGCCGTGGCCGCCGTGTCCCGAATGGTCGCCGTGGCCGACGTGGCCGGCGTGCTGGTCGTGACCCTGGTGACCTTCGTGACCTTCGTGACCTTCGTGGCCCTGGTGCCCCTCGTGGCCGCCGTGCTGCTCATGTCCGTGGTGCTGATGGTGCTCGTCGTGCGCGTGTGCCTGCTCCATGACAACAACCCCCTCATGGGAAAGCCGGGTGGCGGTTCCGTCGATATGACAGAACCGTATACCCCCCTGGGGTATTCCTCAAGGGATCAGTGGATCATCGCGTGCCGCGCAGCTCCTTCAGCAGCGCCACGTCCGCCGCGTGTCCTTCCTTGCCGCCGGGCGTCTCGATGATCAGCGGTACGCCCTCCATCGCCGGGTGCGTGAACAGCTCCGCGAAGGCCTCCCGGCCGATGTGGCCCTGCCCGATCTGCGCGTGCCGGTCCTTGTGGGCGCCGACGCCCTCCTTGGAATCGTTCGCGTGGACCAGCTTCAGCCGGCCCTCGCCGACCGTGTCCACGAGCAGGTCGAGGGTCTGCTTGGTGCCGCCCGGCTCCGCCAGGTCGTGACCGGCCGCGAAGACGTGGCAGGTGTCCAGGCAGATCCCGAGCATCGGATGGCGGTCGAGCGCCTCGAAGTACGGGCCGAACTCCTCGGCCGTCGAGCACAGCGAGGAACCCTGCCCGGCCGTGGACTCCAGCAGCAGGAACGGGTCGTCCTCGTGCGTCAGCTCGTCCAGCAGCGGCAGCATGTGCTCCCTGATCTGCGCGTACGCCGCCTCGCGCGGGCGCCCGCCGGTCGCCGAGCCGGTGTGCACGACCACGCCGAGCGCGCCGATCTCCCGGCCTCGGCGCAGCGAGTGGCGCAGCGACTCCACCGACTTCTCGACGGTCGCCTCGGTGTGGGAGCCGAAGTTGATCAGGTAGGGCGCGTGCACGTACGCCGGGATGGACGCCTCCGCGCACTCCGCCCGGAACCGCTCGTCCTGCGCCGGATTGCCGACCGGGGTGGCCCAGCCGCGCGGATTGGCCACGAAGACCTGGACGGCCTCGGCGCCCATCTCGCGGGCGTAGGTCAGCCCGACCGAGGCGAGCCCGCCCGCCACGGGGACGTGCCCGCCCACCGGATTTCGTATCACTGCGGCCTACAGCCCCTTGGTTTTGATGGTGATCGTGCTGCCCTCGGGGGCGGTCTGCCCGGCCGGTACCGACTGGGTGTCCACGGTGTTGCCGAAGGAGAGGAAGGGCTTCTCCACCTTCACCTTGAAGCCCGCGGCCTCCAGCGTCTTGCGGGCCACGTCCACGTCCTGACCGGTCACGCCCGGGACCGGGAGCTGGCGGGGGCCCTTTGACACGGTCAGTGTGATCGTGTCGCCGGCCGCCGCCTGGGCGCCCGCGCTGACCGACTGGTTGGCGACCGTACCGGCCGCAGCCGGGGAGTTGACCTGCTCGGGGGCCGTCTCGACCTTGAAGCCCAGGCCCTCCAGGCTCGCCTTCGCCTGGTCGGCGGGGAGGCCCACCACACTCGGGACCCCGACCGGGCGGCCCTTGCTGACCACGATGTTGACCGCCGTGTCCGGCGCCCGCTTGATGCCGCCCTTCGGATCGGTGCTGATCACCGAGCCCTGGGCGATGTCCTGGCTGAAGGCCTGGGTGACGATGCCGGGCGCCAGCCCGGCGTTCGCCAGCTCCTTCTTGGCCTCCTCCAGCGGGCGCCCCTCCAGATTGGGTACGGCGATGACCTGCGGGCCGCGGGAGATCGTGATCGTCACGGCGCCGTTCCCGCGGATGCGCTTGCCACCCGGAGGGTCGGTGTTCATCACCGTCCCGCGGTCGAAGGCGTCGCTGAACTTGCGCTCCACGCCCTTCACCCCGAGCCCGGCCGCGGACAGCTGGGAGCGGGCCTCGGCCTCCGTCTTGCCGAGCAGGTTCGGGACCTTCGTGAACTGGCCGGAGCTGATGTACCAGACGCCCGTGCCCAGACCGAGGGAGAGCAGGACCCCGGCGATGACCAGCAGCACACGGCGGCGGGGCAGGCGGGGCAGGCGGGAGGAAGCGGAGGCCGGCCGGTGCGTCGCCGGCGGAGGAGTCGGGGGCATCTCCAGACGGGAGGTGTGGTGCACGGGCGGCTGCGCGGACACCGGGCGCGGGATCACGCCGGTGCGGTCCTCGGCGGACGACCGTTCCTCGGCCCGCGCCTGCGGCGGCACGGCGTCCAGCTCGGCGTCGCCGAGCTGCGCACGGGCCTCGAGGACGAGGCCGAGCAGCGCGGCGGCGTCGTGCGGTCGCAGGTCGGGATTGCGCGCGGTGGCCTGGGCGACGAGCTCGTCGAGCCCGACGGCGAGCCCGGGGACGGCGGCCGAGGGAGGCGGCACGTCCTCGTGGAGGTGCTGGTACAGCACCTGGGCGGGGGTACCGCCGGTGTGCGGCTTGGACCCGGTCAGCATCTCGTACAGCACGACGCCGCAGGCGTAGACGTCCACGCGGGTGTCGGCGACACCGCTCTCGATCTGCTCGGGGGCCAGGTAGGAGACGGTGCCGAGGACGGAGCCGGTGGTGTTGGTGACGGAGTCCACGGACCGGACCAGCCCGAAGTCGGCCACCTTGACCCGGCCGTCGTCGCCGATCAGGACGTTCTCGGGCTTCATGTCACGGTGCACGAACCCGGCCCGGTGGGCCGCGCCGAGGGCGGCGAGGACGGGTTCGAGGATGTCGAGGGCGGCCCGAGGCCGCAGCGCACCGCGCTCGCGGAGCACGTCGCGCAGGGTGCAGCCGGACACGTACTCCATGGCCAGGAACACGTACGGCCCGTCCGTGCCCTGGTCGAACACGGCGACCACGTTGGGGTGCGCGAGCCGCGCCACGGACTTGGCCTCCCGGATGAACCGGTCGACGAAGCCCGCGTCGGCGGCGAGGGCAGGGTGCATCACCTTCAGCGCGAGCACGCGGTCGAGCCGGGTGTCGACGGCCCGGTAGACCGTTGCCATGCCACCGGCCGCGATGCGGGCGTCTACGCGGTAGCGGCCGTCGAGCACGCGCCCGACGAGGGGGTCATCCAGGGTCGTATCCACCCGCCGATTCTATTGGCGGGCGGACGCGCCCCGACGGGGGCGGTCGTTCTTGCAGCGCAGCTGTGACGTGGGCGGGGGCCGGGAGCGCGGGCGGGGCGGAGGGGATCGGCTGGTCGGGGCGTGTGTTGGCGGTGCCTCGGCCGGTCGGGAGCGAGTGAGGGTTGGGGGTTTCCCGTCAGTCCCATCGTCCTTCCGCGTCGGGCCGGCCTGTCAAGGGCGCTCCTCCTTCGTCGTCGCGTCGCTGCGCGATCGCCTTCGGCGACCCTTGACAGACCGTCCCGCCACGGAAAGACAAAGGACCGCCGGGAACCCCCCAAAGGAACGGGCCGGGCCAGAGATTCCAACACGGGCCGACAGCAATGCCCGACCCGGTCGAGGTGGGGCAGACCCCTCCTCGGCCCTCCGAGTCCACCGGCCAGGCCGGGCAGACGGCCACCCTCCCCGAAACCCCCACCACAAGAGCCTGAGCGGGAGGAAGGGCGCCCCAAATCGCTACGCGCTCCTCGATGACGGCGTCTGCGACCCGTCAGGGGCTGGTCACGCCCCAGATCGCTACGCGCTCCTCATTCCTCGGCGTCCGGCCGCCGTCCGGGGCTGGTCGCCGAACGAGTTCCTGGAGTGCTTCCCAGGCGCCGAACGAATCGAAGAGCTGGAGGGACGGCCCCTGTTCGGAGGCCAGGACGGCGTAGTGCTCCGGAAGGTAGGAGAGATCGCCCCAGGGCTCTTCGGTGTGCGCACGGATCAGAAGCCGACCGGAGGCCGTGCACCGGATCCAAGGGATCACGAGGAAGGCGGCCAGCTGCGTGTCGATCAACGATGGGCTGCTCAGAGGGGCAGTGTCGGGTCCCTCGACCAGCTCCAGGGCGGCTGGCAGACCATCACCAGGGCAGTCCAGGAGGCGGGAGGCAACGGATTCCCGAATCCCCCACGTCTCCGTCATCACGGAGATCTCTGCCCGGTCGGTCTCGCCGAGGGCCACTTGGTGTTTGAGGAGGGCCCCTATCAGCAGATCCAGCCCTGCCTCTTGTTCGCCGATGTCCCAGCAGACCTGGACTTCGTGGGCATCTGCGGGAGGCAAGAGGAGGGCGAGGCGGTTCCACGCTCCGGCTTTGTCGCTCATCCGAAGAGCCTATCGGATCTTGATCGCCGGACGGTCCGGACCGGATGGATTTACCACCCGGTCCGGACCGTGAATTGAACCGATTGCCTTACCTGTAGTGGTGGTGCTTGTGGTGATGGCCGTTGTGGCAGTAGCCCCAGCCTGAGCCCCAAACCCAGCCCCAGTCCCAATCCCAGCCTTGGTGCCGGTGATGGCGGTAGCAGTAGCCCCAGCCCCAGTCGCGATCGCCGTGACTCGATGCCGTTGCGGTCGTGGTGTTGGCGTGCGCCGGCGCTGCGAATGCGTTGACCGGGAGCAATGCGCCCGCTGCGGCCAGCGCGGTAGAGGCCGTAAGAATGGCGAGACGCTGTTTACGGAATGCGGTCATGAGAATTCACCTCTGGCAGGGTAGGGAAAAGGTTTCCTCGACGATGCGGATGGTCACCTGATCTGCGTGACCCAAGCCTCAATAAAGCCCGAGTAAGGGCATCGCGTCATGCCCCTGCTTTTCGTGACTTGACACATCGCGATGGCCAGTAGGTGGTTCTCTGACCAGGGCATACGTAAGCCCCCGACGGCGGCCGGACGCCGAGGAATGAGGAGCGCGTAGCGATCTGGGGCGTGACCAGCCCCTGACGGGTCGCAGACGCCGTCGTCGAGGAGCGCGTAGCGATTTGACGCGCCCTTCCTCCCGCTCAGGCTCTTGTGGTGGCGGTTTCGGGGGGTGTGGCCGTCTGCCCGGTGGACTAGGTAAGCCCGAGGAGGGGTCTGCCCCACCTCGACCGGGTCGGGCATTCCGGTCGGCCCGTGTTGGAATCTCTGGCCCGGCCCGTTCCTTTGGGGGGTTCCCGGCAGTCCTTGTCTTTCCGTGGCGGGACGGCCTGTCAAGGGTCGCCGAAGGCGATCGCGCAGCGACGCGACGACGAAGGAGGAGCGCCCTTGACAGGCCGGCCCGACGCGGAAGGACGATGGGACTGACGGGAAACCCCCAACCCTTTTCACCTCCGACCGGGCGGGGCACCGCCCCACCCCACCCGCACCCGAATGGGCGGGTGGGCAGCCGCCGCGCCGGCGTGGGGGTCGAGGGGGGTGAAGTCCCGCACGAGCGTGGACCCGTACCCCCCGCCCCCACCCCCTCAGAACGCCGGCCGCTCCGGGTCCAGGGCGGCCCGCCCCTCCGTGGGGGACGAGGCTTCCGCGAAGCGGCGTTGGGGGATGCGGCCCGCGCGGTGGGCGAGGCGGCCCGCCGAGACGGCGTCCCGCATGGCGGCCGCCATCAAGACCGGCTCCTGCGCACGCGTCACCGCCGAGGCGAGCATGACCGCCGCGCAGCCGAGTTCCATCGCGAGGGCCACGTCCGAGGCCGTGCCGGCCCCGGCGTCGAGGATGACCGGGACTCCCGCCCGTTCGGTGATCAGCTCGAAGTTGTGCGGGTTGCGGATGCCCATGCCGGAGCCGATCGGGGAGCCGAGCGGCATGATCGCCGCGCAGCCCACGTCCTCCAGCTTGCGGGCCAGCACCGGGTCGTCGTTGGTGTACGGGAGGACGGTGAAGCCCTCGTCGACCAGGATCTCGGCCGCGTCGAGGAGCTCGATGCCGTCCGGGAGGAGGGTTCGCTCGTCCGCGACGACCTCCAGCTTGATCCAGTCGGTGCCCAGCGCTTCCCGTGCGAGGCGAGCCGTCAGGACGGCCTCGCCCGCCGTGAAGCAGCCCGCGGTGTTGGGGAGGACCGCGATGTCGAGCTTCGAGAGGACGGAGAGGACGGAGCCCTGGACCGTCGGGTCGAGGCGGCGCATCGCGACCGTGGTGAGTTCGGTGCCGGACGCGACCAGGGCGCGCTCCAGGACGTCCAGGCTCGGGGCCCCGCCCGTGCCCATGATCAGGCGGGAGGAGAAGGTCCGGTCGCCGAGGGTGAAGAGGTCGTCTGCCATGGTGCGTCAGCCTCCCTGGACCGCGGTCAGGATCTCGACGCGGTCCCCGTCGCCCAGCGCGGTGGCTGGCCACTGGCCGCGCGGGACGACGGTCTCGTTGAGGGCGGCGGCGACGCCGGAGGGGGCGGTGGTCAGGGTTGCGACCACCGAGTCGAGCGTGGTGCCGGCCGCGATCTCGCGCGGCTCGCCGTTGACGGAGATGGTCATGCGAAGGACTCCTGACGTGCGGCGGAGAACCGGCGGGGGGAGAAGGGGCGGGCGATCGGCGGGAGTTCACCGGTGGTCAGCAGCCCCGCGAGTACGTCGCCGGTGAGGGGGGTGAGCAGGACGCCGTTGCGGTAGTGGCCGGTGGCCAGGTGCAGGCCCGGCAGCTCGGTGGGGCCGAGCAGCGGGGCGTTGTCGGGGGAGCCGGGGCGCAGGCCTGCCTTGATCTCGACCAGGGGGAGTTCGGTGATGCCGGGCACGAGCTCGTGGGCGTCGCGGAGGAGTTCGTAGACCCCTCCGGCGGTGACGGTGGTGTCCCAGCCGAGTTCCTCGCTGGTGGCGCCGAGGACGAGTTCCCCGTTCTCGCGCGGCACCAGGTAGACGTGGCTGCCGCGTACGACGGCCCGAACGGTCCGGGAGAGGAACGGCGCGTACGCCGGCGGTACGGAGAGCCGCAGGACCTGGCCCTTGACCGGCCGGACGGGTACGGCCGCCTCCGGCGGTACGCCGGGCAGCTTGCAGCTGAGCGAGCCCGCGGCCAAGACCACCTGGTCCGCGCGCAGCTCCGTACCGTCGTCGAGCACGGCGCCGGCCGCGCGGTCGGCGGTGACCACGAGCCGTTCCGCGTTCGCCCGGTGGATGATCACCCCGGCCCGCTCGCAGGCTGCCAGCAGGGCGGCCGCGAGCCGGCGCGGGTCGACCTGGTGGTCGCCGTCCACGCGCAGGCCGCCGCGGACCCCGGGGGCCAGCATGGGCTCCAGGCGGCGGCACTCGCGGCCGGTGAGCCACTCGGACTCCAGGCCGCAGCGGCGCTGCAGGGCGTGGAGTTCCCGCAGGTGGAGGCGGTCGTCGGAGTCGAGGGCGACGGCGAGGGTGCCGCAGGCGCGGTAGCCGATGTCCATGCCGCCGGAGGCTTCGGCGAGCTCGGCGGCGAACTGCGGATAGCGCTCGGCGGAGGCGAGGCCGAGGCCCAGCAGGGACTCCTCGCCGTAGTGCAGTTCGGTGACGGGGGCGAGCATGCCGGCCGCGACCTGGGCGGCGCCGCCGCCGGGGGCCGGGTCGGCGAGCACGGTGCGCAGGCCGCGCTCGGCGGCCCGCCAGGCGGTGACCAGGCCGATGATGCCGCCGCCGATGACGAGGACGTCGGATCCCGTTTCGGGTCCTGTTCGGTTCCGAGATGAATGCATGGGCGTCCAGCCCCTCCCTTCGCCGGCATGACCCGGATCAGGTTCGTACGGTCGGAGGCCGTCCAGCCTCCCTCTCAGCCCGGTGCGCCGGACTCCCGCGATAGGTACAGTGGCCAGACTAACCCGGCCGTCGACGGCGGGTAAGGCGGCACCTATTCCTGACGGATCGTCAGATGATTAGGGTGTCCGGGTGAGTGATCAGACGGAGAAGAATCAGAGCGGCGTCGTGATCGTCGGCGCCGGAATGGCCGGTGTGCAGACCGCGGTGGCCCTGCGGGAGCAGGGTTACACCGGCCCCGTGACCCTGCTGGGCGCCGAACCGCACCAGCCCTACGACCGGCCCCCGCTCTCCAAGGCGGTCCTGCTCGGCAAGGCCGAGGACTCCGCCTTCGACGTGGACTTCGAGGGGCTCGGCATCGAGCTCAGGCTCGGCACCGAGGTCACGGGGCTGCGTGCCGCCGAACGGGAACTGGACACCGAGGCGGGACCGGTCCCGTACGAGGTCCTCGTGCTGGCCACCGGAGCCGAGCCGCTGACCCTGCCGGGTACCGACGGCGTCCCGGGCGTGCACCTGCTGCGCACCCTCGACGACGCGGCCCGGCTGCGGCCGGTCCTGGCCGAGGCCTCCTCGGTCGTGGTCGTCGGGGCGGGCTGGATCGGCGCCGAGTTCGCCACCGCGGCCCGGGAGGCGGGCTGCGCGGTGACGGTGGTCGAGGCCGCCGACCGGGTGCTGGCGGGCGCGCTGCCCGAGGAGGTCGCCGCGCCGATGGGGCGCTGGTACGCGGAGGCCGGCGCCGAACTGGTCACCGGGGCGAGGGTCGCCGGGGTCGAGGCGGGCCGGGTGCTGCTGGCCGACGGCCGTGAGCTGCCGGCCGGGGCGGTCGTGGTGGGCATCGGGGCGCGCCCCGCCACCGGGTGGCTGGCCGGGACCGGGGTGGAACTCGGGGCGGACGGGTCGGTCACGGCCGACGAGTACCTGCGTACCTCCCTGCCGGGGGTCTACGCGGTCGGCGATTGCGCGTCGTTCCCCTCGGGGCGCTACGGGGCGCGGCTGCTGGTGCACCACTGGGACAACGCGCTGCAGGGGCCGAGGGCGGTCGCGGCGAACATCCTGGCGGGTGGCGGTGAGACGGGTGAGGTGTACGACCCGGTCCCGTACTTCTGGTCGGAGCAGTTCGGGCGCTTCGTGCAGTACGCCGGGCACCACGGCGGGGCGGACGAGCTGCTGTGGCGCGGTGACCCGGCCGGGGCGGCGTGGTCGGTGTGCTGGCTGCGGGGCGGGGCGCTGGTCGCGGTGCTCGCGGTGGGGAGGCCGCGGGATCTTGCGCAGGGGCGGCGGCTGATCGAGACGGGGGTGCCGGTGGATCCCGCGAAGGTCTCCGACCCCGGGGTTGCGCTGAAGTCGGCCACCGCCTAGCCGTGTGACCGGCCGGGCGGGGGGTGGGGGTCGCAGCGCGGAGCCGCTCCCCGCCCCGCCCTTTCTCCGTTTCCGGGGGCTCCGCCCCGGACCCCGGTCCTCAAACGCCGGACGGGCTGGGAAATCCAGCCCCGCCGGCGTTTGAGGCGCGGGGCCCGGGTCGGGCCCTGGGTACCCGGACGGGGTGGGTCAGGTACCGGCGGCGGAGCCGAGATGGCAGGCTTGGGGTGTGACCGAGATTGACGCAAAGATCGATGCCCTTGTCCCCTCCTGGCTGTACCTCCCCGACATCGCGGAGATGCTCGACATCGAGGTGACCCGGGTCCGCCAGATGGTCAAGGAAGGTCAGCTGGTCGCCGTGCGCCGCGGCGAGAACCGCTCCCTCCAGGTGCCCGCGCCCTTCATCGACGGCGACAAGGTCGTCAAGGGCCTGGTCGGCCTGCTGACGGTGCTCCGCGACGACGGCTTCTCCGACGAGGAGATCCTGGAGTGGATGTTCACCCCGGATCCGACCCTGCCCGGCACCCCCGCGCAGGCGCTGAGCGAGAATCGCGGCACGGAGGTCAAGCGCCGGGCTCAGGCGCTCGCCCTCTGAGCCGATTCAGCCGATCCGGCCCATCCGGCCCATCCGACCGATTCGGCAGATCCATCCGATCCATCTGAACCACCGCGGTGTGCGGGCCCCGCGCCCGTACACCGCGCTCCATCACGGGGGGTACACCCATGCAGCAGCTGTCCGACGCCCGGCTCTACCTGTGCACGGACGCCCGGAAGAAGCAGGGTGACCTCCCCGAGTTCCTGGACGCCGTGCTCGCCGGAGGCGTGGACATCGTCCAGCTCCGGGACAAGGGCATGGAGGCCGGAGAGGAGCTCGAGCACCTCCGGGTGTTCGCCGACGCCGCCCGCCGTCACGGCAAGCTCCTCGCCGTGAACGACCGAGCCGACGTCGCCCACGCCATCGGCTCCGACGTCCTGCACCTCGGCCAGGGCGACATCCCCGTCCCCGCCGCCCGCGCCATCCTCGGCGAAGGCGTGCTGATCGGCCGTTCCTGCCACGCGGAGTCCGAGGTCGACGCGGCCGTCGCCGAGCCCGGCGTGGACTACTTCTGCACCGGCCCCTGCTGGCCCACCCCCACCAAGCCCGGCCGCTACGCCCCGGGCCTCGGGCTCGTCCGGTACGCGGCCTCGCTGGAGCAGGACCGGCCCTGGTTCGCCATCGGCGGCATCGACGCCTCGAACCTGGACGAGGTGCTGGACGCCGGAGCCACCCGCGTGGTGGTCGTCCGCGCCATCACGGAGGCCTCCGACCCGGGCGCGGCCGCCGCCGAGCTGGCCAAGCGCGTACGGGCCCGCCTGGGGTAGCCGTCGCGGGGTGTCCAAAAAGGTGTCCAAAAGACGGACACCACTTCGGGCTGTGCCGAGCCGCGTCTAACCTGCCCGTATGGCCTTTGGTACCGCTTCCACCTGGTCGGACCGTGCACACACGGTCCGCGACCTTCTCGCGTCCGGGCGCTCGTACTCCTTCGAGTTCTGGGCTCCGAAGACCGAGAAGGGCGAACGCAACCTCTGGAACGCGCTGCGCCGGGTCGAGGCGGTGGCCCCCAGCTTCGTCTCCGTGACCTACGGAGCCGGCGGCTCCACCCGCGGCGGCACCGTCCGGGCCACCGAGCAGATCGCCTCGGACACCACCCTGACCCCCGTCGCGCACCTCACGGCGGTCGACCACTCGATCGCCGAGCTGCGCCACGTCATCGGCCAGTTCGCCGACGCCGGCATCCGCAACATGCTCGTCCTGCGCGGAGACCCGCCGGGCGACCCGATGGGCGAGTGGGTGGCGCACCCCGAGGGCGTGCACTACGCCGCGGACCTCGTCCGACTCGTCAAGGAGTCGGGGGACTTCTGCGTCGGCGTCGCGGCCTTCCCCGAGATGCACCCGCGTTCGGTGGACTGGGACACGGACATCCGGCACTTCGTGGACAAGTGCCGCGCCGGCGCCGACTACGCCATCACCCAGATGTTCTTCGACCCGGAGAATTATCTGCGGCTGCGCGACAGCGTCGAAAAGGCGGGCTGCGAGACCCCGATCATCCCCGAGATCATGCCTGTTGTGGGCATCAAGCAGCTCGACCGACTGCCCCAACTCAGCAACGCGGTCTTCCCTGCGGACGTGAAAGAGCGCATGCTCGCGGTCAAGGACGACGCGGCCGCTGTACGCTCCATTGGCATCGAGTTCGCCACGGGGTTCTGCGCGCGGCTGCTGTCCGAGGGTGTACCGGGACTGCACTTCATCACGCTGAACAATTCCACGGCGACTCTCGAAATCTACGAGAACCTGGGCCTGCACCAGCGGGCCTGATCGGCCGTACGCCATGGGCGGCCGTACCGAGAGGGGCCACGCATGGGAATGACGGTCCTCTACATCGCGTTCGGCATCGTCGCGCTGTGGTTGCTCGCCGAGGTCCTGATGCAGTACAAGGCCCGGCTCCGCTGGCGCCTGCTCGCCTTCGCAGGGTTCCTCGGCGTGGTCGCCGGGGTGGTGCTGCCGTCGGTGCTGGTCATCGGCGCGGGCGCGGCCATGTTCGCCTTGGGCCAGACCCTCGTCACGCTCTCCTTCCGCAAGGGGTTCGAGGCCGGCTGGGCGCTGCGCCGCGGCGGGGAACCCGTACGGCAGACCAGGCGGCGCCGCTCCGGCGCTCCGGTGAAGCAGGAACCCTCCCTCGAGGTCACCGGCCTGGAGTACGAGGGTCAGGGCGACGGCCGGGGCGACAGCCAGGACCGGCCCGAGGCCCCGGAGGTCTACAGCCCGGAGCCGGTGCCCGAGGACACCGGGTCCTACGGGATCCAGAGCTTCGCGCCCGCCCACGACGCCGCGCAGACGGCGGCCTTCGCCTCGCCGTTCACCACGGCCGAGCAGGACGCCCACCAGTACGCCGCGTACTACGACCCCTCGCAGTCCCAGGGCGGCCAGGGCGGCTACGACTACTCCAACGGCTATGCGGGGGGCGAGCAGCAGGTGTACGCCGCCTACTCGGACCCGTACATCGGCACCGGCGGGTCGGTGCCGCCCGGCGTGGACCCGTACGCCGCCGGCTACGCCCCGTACGGCGACCAGACGCAGCAGCAGTACTCCATGGACACGCCGCCCGGTGGGGTCTGGGTCCCGCAGCAGCGGACCACCGACGCGTACGGGCAGCCGTACCCGGCGGAGGACCAGCAGCAGGGCTACCCGTACCCCTCCCAGGGCACCGGCGAGTACGAGCAGTACCGCTACTGACGGACAGCGCGGCCCAGTGGCCTACTGGGAGCCGCGGAACTCCGCGCCCTCCACGATCAGCCCGGCCACCAGGGCCCCGGTCATCCCGGCGTGCGGCAGCCCACCGCCCGGGTGCGCCCAGCCGCCCGCCAGGTACAGGCCGGGCACGGCCGTGGCATTGGCCGGGTAGAGCAGCCGGCCCCCGGCCCCCGCGAGGGCGGGCGCCGGCACCGAGCCGCCGGCCGCGCCCGTGGCCGCCTCGATGTCGGCAGGGGTGCGCACCTCCTGCCACAGCAGGCGCTCCCGCAGCCCTGGAACGGCCTTCTCGGCGAGTTCCAGGAGTTCTCCGTCCCCGGGGACCCGGGGGCCGCACACGGCGCTCACGGTGACCGCCTCGTGGTCCGCGTCGGGCCGGGTGGCGGGGTCGTCGGGGCGCATCACGGTGACGTCCGCGCCAAGGGAGTGGACCAGCGTGCGGTGGGCGGCGTCGGCCGGTCGGGCCCCGCGCAGCGCGAGCAGCAGGGTGACCCGGCTCGGCACGCCCTCCCCGCGGGCGGGCACCGCCTCCCGGGGCCAGGGCAGGGACCGGGCCGGCAGCTGCCGCGGGTCGATCCCGCAGACCACGGAATCGGCCTCCACCTCGGTGCCGTCGGCCAGCAGCAGCCCGGACGCCCGGCCGGCGGGCGCGAGCACCTCGCGCACCTCCGCGCCGAAGACGAAGGCGACGTTCCGTTCCAGGCAGCGCTCGTACACGGCGGTGGCCAGCGCCCGCATCCCGCCGCGCACGTACCAGCTGCCGAAGGTCTGCTCCATGTACGGGAGCACGGCCGCGGAGGCGGGCGCGGTGGCGGGGTCGAGCCCGTACGAGCGGACCAGGCCCGTCAGCAGTTCCCCGAGCGCGCCGCCCAGCTCCCGGTCGGCCACCTCGGCGAGGGTCGGGGTGCGGCGGCGCAGCAGGCCGCTCCGGCGCAGGGCGGGGTAGGGGTCGCCGCCCAGGGCCCGCCGGGCCTCGCCCGTGCGCAGCGGCTCCTCCAGGAGCGGGCGGCGCGTGGCGTCCCAGACGTCCCGGGCACGGCCCAGCACGGCGTTCCAGCGTTCGCCCGCACCCGGGCCGAAGGCGGTGTCGAGGGCGGCGGCGACCCCGCCGCGCGAAGCGCCCGGCAGGGTGACGTCGATGCCGTGGTGGGGGAGGACGTGCCGGACGGCGGGGTCCACCTGGACCGTGTCCACGCAGTCCTCCAGGGACCGCTTGCCGGTCTTCACGAACAGGTCGCGGTAGACGGCGGGCAGGTGCAGCAGTCCGGGGCCGGTGTCGAAGGCGAAGCCGTCGCGCTCGTACCTGCCGAGCGCTCCGCCGTAGGTGGTCCCCCGCTCGTACACCGTCACCCGGTGCCCTGCCACGGCCAGCCGGGCCGCCGTCGCCATCGCGCCCATCCCGGCGCCGATCACCGCAATTCGTGCCATGCCGCCGAGCCTATCGAGCCCCGTCAGCGGTACGGCGGGGCCCCGGCGGTCTCACGGGCTCCGGGACCCAGGCGCTTCTCCTCGCGGCGCTGGGCGCGCCTGCGTAGGAAGCGGCGGATCCGGCTCCATAGGAAGATCAGCAGGGCCAGGCCGGCGGCCAGTATCACGGCCGCGATGATCGCGGCGGCCCCCGGGTGGAAGATCGCGAAGGTGACGATGCCGGCCACGCCGAGGTCCTCGGCCGTGCTCACCACGATGTTGCTGAACGGCTCGGGCGAGGTGTTGATCGCCATCCGGGTGCCGGCCTTGATGAAATGGCTGGCCAGCGCGGTGGAGCCGCCGATGACGCCGGCGGTGATGTCGGAGAGCGAACCGCTCTGACCGGCCAGCAGGGCTCCCAACACCGCACCGGTCAGGGGACGGATCACGGTGTGGACCGAGTCCCATATCGAGTCCACGTACGGGATCTTGTCGGCGACCGCCTCGCACAGGAACAGCACGCCGGCGACGATCAGCACGTCGGTGCGTTGCAGGGAGGCGGGGACCTCGTCGGTCATGCCGGTCTTGCCGAAGATGCCGAGCAGGAGGACCACGGCGTATGCGTTGATCCCACTGGCCCAGCCGCTGGTGAAGACCAGAGGGAGCACATTCACGCGATCATCATGCCGCAGTCGGGGGCCGAACGGGTGTGGATCGCGTGCGGAATCGGGGAGCGCGGAGGTGACGGGTGGCACAACGGCGAGGGGACGGCCACCGGGCGGTGGCCGTCCCCTCGTTCACGTTGGTTCCGGGGCCGGTGGTGCTAGTGCCCCTGCTCGTCACGGCGGCGCTGCCACCGTTCCTCGATGCGGGTCATCATCGACCGACGCCGGCGGTTCCGGCCGTGGGCCGAACCGCCTGTACTGCCGGAGACGGGCTGCTCGCCAGGCTTGGGGGCCTTGCGCCAACCGGTGACCACGAGAACCGTGCATCCCAGCATGACGAGGAAACCCACCACGCTGATCCAGAGCACGTTCGGAATGATCACACCGGTCATGAGGAGCGCGATACCCACCACAATGCCTGCGACTGCCTGGTAGACCCGTCGCCGGGTGTACGTACGCAGTCCGCTTCCCTCAAGCGCTGTCGCGAACTTGGGATCTTCGGCGTACAGCGCTCGCTCCATCTGCTCGAGCATTCGCTGCTCGTGCTCCGAGAGCGGCACGGGAGTCCTCCTCATCCGTCGGTCGCGGGGGGTAGCGACCAGGGGTCCCCTTCAGGATAGGCGGGGAACCGCCCCCGTGATACCCGCCCTCTACGCCACGTTCCTAAAAAAGCAGTGCCGGAAAGAACTGCGTATCCGTCCGGCCTTGTGAGCGGCCACTGAGGCGATTGTTCCCCAATGATCCGTCCGCCATGCCGTTCGGTCACTCGATCATACGGGGCCGAGCGTCGTGGCGGAGGGTGTGTGGCCGACTCCATGCGAGGAAGATCGCTGATCAGCCCTGCTTCTCGCCCAGCACGTGCAGCTGAGTGGCGACGGCGTGGAAGGCGGGGAGCTCCGCGGCGGCCTCCTCCAGGCGGAGCAGGGCCTCGACCGCGCCCGGCTCGGTGTCCACCAGGACGCCCGGGACGAGGTCGGCGAAGATCCGTACGCCGTGGACCGCGCCGACCTCCAGACCGGCCCCGCCGACCAGCTCGGAAAGCTGTTCGGCGGTGAAGCGGCGCGGCACCGGGTCGCCTGAGCCCCAGCGGCCGGCCGGGTCGGTGAGGGCGGTGCGGGCCTCCGTGAAGTGGCCGGCCAGCGCGCGGGCGAGCACGGCCCCGCCGAGACCGGCGGCCAGCAGGCTGAGCGTGCCACCGGGGCGCAGGGCGGCCACCGCGTTGGCCACGCCCTCGGCCGGGTCGTCCACGTACTCCAGCACGCCGTGGCAGAGCACCACGTCGTACGCGCCCTGCTCGACGACCTCCAACAGGCCCTGGGCGTCGCCCTGGACGCCGCGGACCAGGTCGGACAGCCCGGCCTCGGAGACCCGGCGCTCCAGCCCGAACAGCGCGTT
This sequence comes from Streptomyces sp. NPDC096339, assembly GCF_044762985.1. NCBI lineage: Bacteria > Bacillati > Actinomycetota > Actinomycetes > Kitasatosporales > Streptomycetaceae > Streptomyces > Streptomyces sp. NPDC096339. Next base: position 45,846 of record NZ_JBIWFI010000030.1, read on the forward strand.
CGGACTGGGGTCGACCACGGTGACCCGGTGGCCCAGGAGGGCCACCGGCACCGCGAACTTGCCGGTACCGCCACCGGTGTCGAGCACGTCCAGCACATCCCGCCCGGTCGCCTTCACCCGGCGGTCGAGAGCCTCCTTGAGGACCTCCCACACCACGGCGGTGCGAAGGGAGGCGCGGGGGCGGGAATTGTCCGACACGGCTGATGGCTCCTCGGCGCGCTAGGGAATCGGGTGGGCCGTCAGTGCCCCACCCGGTCCCACCCTATTGCCTTGCGCAGCCCGGCAGCTCATCCCGCGTCCGGACGCTCCGGACGAGGTCCCGGCAAGGGCCCGGGGAGGGTCTGCGCCGGCGGCCGCAGGGCCAGCATCCGTTCCACGAGGCGCAGGAACATCGAGGCGGCGCGCACCAGATCGTCCGCCTCCCGGGGGCTCGCCGCGCCCGCTATCCCCGCCTCGGCCCGGGCCCGGCGCGCCGCGCCGGAGGCGAAGAGCGCGCTCCACTCCGCGAGCTCCGGCGCTATCTCCGGGAGCACCTCCCACGCGCTGCGGATCCGGGGCCGCCGCCGCGGGTTGACCGGTTCCGGCCGCCCGCGCGCGGCGAGCACGGCCGCGGCGGTGCGCAGCGCGGCCAGGTGGGCGGTGGCGTACCGCTCGTTGGACCGGGTCAGCCGCGCCGCCTCGGCCAGGCCGGCGCGGGCCTTTTCGAGCAGGTCGAGCGCGGCCGGATCGGCCGTCGACTTGCGCGGGACGGGATGGACAGGGGACGGGGACGGTGTGGCCATGACGAACCTCCTGTCGATGCCTTGCACGTGTGTTGCTGCCTTGTCCCCATCGTGACGGGCGCCACTGACAATCGCGCTGACCTGCGGTTTTGCGACCACCGGCAGGGCAACTACCCCCTCCTGCGCACTTGGTGCGGAAAGAGGTGCTAGTTTTTGAACTGACCGGTCAGTTCAAAAAGAAGGGGGACGGCGTGGACAGCCCGCACGGCGCGGCCGTCAAAGCCGAGAACTTCGGACTCAAGGGCCCGCGCGGCTGGGCCTTCCGGGGAATCGGCATCGACGCGGCGCCCGGCTCGCTCATCGCGGTCGAAGGCCCCTCCGGCAGCGGCCGCACCTGCCTGCTCCTCGCCCTCACCGGACGGATGAAGGCCACCGAGGGCCACGCCGAGATCGGCGGCCACCGGCTGCCGAAGCGGATGACCGCGGTCCGCAAGACCGCCGCCCTCGGCCCGGTCACCGGGGTCAACGAGCTCGACCAGGCCCTCACCGTCGCCGAGCAACTGCGCGAGGGCGCCCTGCTCCAGCGCCGCTACGAGGGATCCGTCCGCGCCCTGCTGCGCCCCCGCGACGAGCGCGGCGCCGCGACCGCCGCCCGCATCGACGCCGCGCTCGCCGCCGCCGGACTCGACCTCGACACGCTGCCGAAGGGCGCGCGCACCTCCGTACGGGACCTGGAACGACTGGAGTCCGTACGGCTGTCGGTGGCCATCGCCCTGCTGGGCGAGCCGCGGCTGCTGGCCCTGGACGACCTCGACCTCAAGCTCTCGGACGCCGAACGCGAAGAGGCCTGGGCCATGCTCCGCCGGATCGCCGCCGCGGGCACCACCGTCCTCGCGGTCTGCAGCGAGGCCCCCGCCGACGCGGTGGTCCTGCGGACCGCCGCGTCGGAACCGCAGGCCGTGCCGAGGGACGGGCGCACCGCCGGCGCCGGAAAGATCACGTGGGGAGCCCCCGCGAAGAGCGCCGCCGCCGGCCCGGACCAGGCCGCCGACACCGATGCCGGGACCGGCACCGACACAGACAACGAAGACACGAAGGGGGCGGACGATGCGCTCGCCGAAGCTGGCCGCGCTTGAGCTGAAGCGGTTCGGGCGGGGGAAGCTGCCCCGGGCCGCTCTCGTCGCGCTGCTCCTGCTGCCGCTGCTCTACGGAGCCCTGTACCTCTGGTCCTTCTGGGACCCGTACAGCCGCCTCGACAAGGTGCCCGTCGCCCTCGTCAACTCCGACCAGGGCGCCACCGTCGACGGCAAGCACATCGACGCCGGCGGCGAGATCACCAAGAAGCTCCACAACAGCAAGACCTTCGACTGGCGCGAGGTCAGCGCCGAGGAGGCCGCCAAGGGCCTGGAGAACGGGACGTACTACCTGTCCCTCACCATGCCCGCGGACTTCAGCCGGAAGATCGCCTCCAGCTCCGGCCAGGACCCCACCACCGGGGCCCTCCAGGTCCGCACCAACGACGCCAACAACTACATCGTCGGCTCGATCTCACGGACCGTCTTCTCCGAGGTCCGCTCGGCGGCGTCCACCAACGCCTCCCGAGGCTTCCTCGACAAGATCTTCGTCTCCTTCTCCGACCTGCACGACAAGACCGCCGAGGCCGCCGACGGCGCCGACAAGCTCAAGGACGGCGCGGGCAAGGCCCAGGAGGGCGCCAAGGAGATCGCGGCCGGCCTCGACACCGTCGAGGAGAAGAACGGCGAACTGACCGGCGGGCTGAAGAAGCTCAACTCGGCGGCGGCCAAGCTGGAGACCGGTACCAAGGACATCGCCGCCGGCACCCAGCAGGTCGCGGACAAGGTGGGCGGCACCGCCTCCCAGGTCCGCCCCTACCTCGACAACCCCAAGCAGCTCGCCGACACGGCCCTGCTCGTGGCGGACACCGCCCAGGTCGTCAACAACCACCTCGAAACCTTCGGCAAGAAGGCCCCGGCCGCCGCCAGGGTCAGCAAGCAGGCCGCGGCCCTGGCCGCCGACACCTACGCCCGCACCTGCACCGGTTCGGCCCCCAAGCCGCTGCCCGCCGCGTGCGCCGACATGAAGAAGCTGAAGGACGCCACCGCGGAGGCCGCCCGGCTCACCGGAGACGTCGACACCCTCGTCAAGGACTCCGGCGGAGACCTGGCCGCCCTGCGCAGGCAGCTCACCGACCTGGAGAAGCAGGCCCGCAAGCTGGCCGCGGGCGCCCCCGGCCTCGCCGGCAAGCTCGACCAGGCCGTCGCCGACGTCAAGGCCCTCAACGACGGCGCCCACAAGGTCGCCACCGGCATGGGCCAGCTCCACGCGGGCCTGGGCAAGGCCACCGACGGCTCCGCGGCCATCGGCGAGGGAGTCGGCAAGATCGGCGACGGCGCGCACAGCCTCAGCGGCGGCATGTACAAGCTCGTCGACGGCACCGGCGAACTCGCCGGCGGCCTCCACGAGGGCGTCGACAAGATCCCCGACTACGACGACCGGCAGCGCGACGCCCGGACCGAGGTCATGGCCGACCCCGTCCGGCTCGCCAACCAGTCCCTGCACAAGGCGCCCAACTACGGCACCGGCTTCGCCCCCTACTTCATCCCGCTCTCCCTCTGGGTCGGCGCGATGGTCGCCTACATGCTGATCGCCCCGCTCAACAAGCGGGCCCTGGCCGCCGGCGCCTCGCCCTGGCGGATCGCCCTGGCCGGCTGGCTGCCCGTGGCGGGCCTCGGCGCGGCGCAGGTGGGCGCGCTGATGTCCGTACTCCACTTCGGACTCGGCCTGGAGATGGCCCACCCGGCGCTCACCATCGGCTTCCTGATGCTGGTCACGGGCTGCTTCGCGGCGATCGTGCAGTGGCTCAACGCCAAGTTCGGCGCGGCCGGGCGGATCCTCGTCCTCGCCGTGCTGATGCTCCAGCTGACCTCGGCGGGCGGCACCTACCCGGTGCAGACCAGCCCCGGCTTCTTCAACGCGATCCACCCGTACCTGCCGATGTCGTACATCGTCGAGAGCCTGCGCCACCTGATCAGCGGCGGGCCGCTCACCGCGGTCTGGCAGGGCTGCGGGGTCCTGCTCGCCTTCACGGTGGGCGCCCTCGCGCTCACCGCGCTGGCCGCGCGCGGCAAGCAGGTGTGGACCATGGACCGGCTGCACCCGGAACTGAGCCTGTAGGGAGCGGTTGACCTGTGAGAATCAGCGCCATGGAAAGCAGCACCGGCAGCACCACCGGTACCAGCGCGGGCGGCCGACGGCAGGCCACGCGGCAGAAGCTCTACGAGGCGGCCGTGACGCTCATCGCGGAGCAGGGGTTCTCGGCGACCACGGTCGAGGAGATCGCCGAGCGGGCGGGCGTGGCGAAGGGCACCGTCTACTACAACTTCGCCAGCAAGAACGACCTCTTCGAGGAGCTGCTGCGGCACGGCGTCGGACTGCTGACCGCGTCCCTGCGGGAGGCCGCCGAGACCACCGAGGCGCGGGGCGGGACCCGGGTCGAGGCGCTCGACGCCATGATCCGGGCCGGTCTCGTCTTCATCGACCGCTACCCGGCCTTCACGCAGCTGTACGTCGCCGAGCTGTGGCGGACCAACCGGACCTGGCAGTCCACGCTGATGGTGGTCCGCCAGGAGGCGGTGGCCGTCGTGGAGAAGGTGCTGGCGGAGGGCGTCGAGCGGGGTGAGCTGAGCGCGGAGATCGACGTGCCGCTGACGGCGGCGGCGCTGGTCGGGATGGTGCTGGTGGCGGCGCTGGACTGGCAGTCCTTCCAGCGCGAGCGGTCCCTGGACGACGTCCACTCCGCGCTGTCGCTGCTGCTGCGGGGGCGGGTGAGCGGCCACTGACCCCCCGGTCGGCGGTGTCCGCGCGGGGCGCGGAGCCCGTACAACTGGTGGGGCCCCGCCGCGGCGACTGAGTATCCGTACCTAGACGCGGATATGAGTAGCCGCGCGGATGGGCCCCCACCTGCGCGGACGCCAGACTGGGGACACCGGACGGGAGACCGGCCCGCACCGCCGACACGGGGCTGCGGAGCGGGTCGGGACTCCCCGTCCGGCAACGGGGGTGAAGCGACGGCGCGGCCGGGCTCGGGGGGATCGAGCCTGGCCGCGCCGTCGCGTTCCCGCGGGTGGCCGGATGCCGCGCAGCCGCCTGTCCGGTGCGGCTCAAAGATCCGGGGCTCCGCCCCGCACCCCGCTCCTCAAACGCCGGAGGGGCTTGATTTCGCTGCCGTCGTCCGCCGGACGGGCTGGACAGGCCGCAGGGGCACTGTCCAGCCCGTCCAGGGGGCACCTCCCAGCGGTAGCTGGGGGAGTTTGAGGACGGGGTCTGGGGCGGAGCCCCGGGGAACGGTGGAAGGGCGGGTAGGGGACATGCAGCGCAGGGCACGCCCCCGGCCCCCTCAGCCGCGGCCCCGGAGCGGGAGGCGTAGCCGCACCGCGGCCAGGCGAGCCGACACCGTCGAGGTCACGGCGGCCCAGCGGCGCGACACCGCCCAGGAGAGACGGGCCGCCGAGCGGGGGAGCAGGAGCGCGCGCAGGCGCGATCGGCGGGTCACCGCCGACAGGAGGCCCGCACGGGCCAGCAGGACGTCGGACGCCAGGCCCGGGTACGAGACCTCCGCGCCCGGCGGCGCGTACAGGGAGCGTTCCACCGCGCCCGCCACCCGGTGCACGGCGGCCGCCGCGTCCGGCCCCAGCCGGCCCAGCTCCATCACGCGCGCCGCGGCCCGGCGCGGGGACAGCGCCTCGTCCGGCGGCACGCCCACGTCCCACGCCGCGTCACCCAACTCCCGCCAGGCCTCCAGTGCGTCACCCGAGCCCAGCCGGCGCGCCCGCAGCCTGGTCCGCCACAGCAGCGGCAGCAGCGGCAGGCCCAGCACCGTCAGCGCGGCCACCGCCCACAGCGCGACCGTCGTCGCCGACGGTCCGCCGCCACCCGACGAGCGCTGCGCCGCCGCGGCCGCACCGCACTCGCCGAGCTTCTTCATGTCCGGCGGGCAGTCGTCCGCCTTCGACGGGGCGGCGGAAGGCGCGGGCGTGCTCGCCGACGGCAGCGGCGCCGGCGCGGACGGCTGGGTCGGCTGCGTCTGCGACCGGGAGTAGTCCGGCGTCGTGATGCCCGACCGGGGCGTCGGCTCGAACCGGGTCCAGCCCACGCCCTCGAAGTACAGCTCGGGCCAGGCGTGCGCGTCCCGCATCGAGACGTTCACGCTGCCGTCCGCCTGCTTCTCGCCGGGAGTGAAGCCCACGGCCACCCGCGCCGGGATCCCCAGCGAGCGGGACATCGCCGCCATCGAGAACGCGAAGTGGACGCAGAAGCCCTCCTTCTCGGCGAGGAACCTCGCCACCGCCTCCGAACCGGTGCCCGAGGCGGTCTTCGTGTTGTAGCGGAAGCCGCCGGTCACCGCGAAGTAGTCCTGGAGCCTGACCGCCCGCGTGTAGTTGTCCTTCGACCCCTGCGTCACCTGGCGGGCCGTCTCGGCGACGACCGGCGGCAGGTTGTCCGGCAGCTTGGTGTACTCGGCCAGGATGGTCTTGTCCGGTTCCGGGGCCTTGGAGAGCTGCTGGGCCGTGGGCTTCAGCAGCAGGCTCCGTACGGTGTACTGCGCGCCCTGGACGCTCTGGAACCTGTCCTTCCCCAGCTGGTCGCCGACCAGGGTCCGACCCTCCGGCTCGAACCGCCACTTCCCGCCGATGTCCACCTGCGTCGCCGGGTACGGCATCGGCAGGTACCGCTGGGTGTAGCTTTCCGCCGCCGAGACGCTGGTACGCACCTCGGTCGCGTTCGCCCGGATCGCCGCGTTCAGCCCGGGAGGCTTCGGCAGTTGCTCGGGGACGTCGGTCAGCGCCCGCCCGGATGCCTCCCACTTGACCCCGTTGAACTCGTCGAGCGCCAGGATCCGCAGGTACTGGTCGCTCTGCTGGGGGCTGTCGGTGCGGTACTTCAGCACGACGCGGTTGTCCTGCGCGTTCAGGCTGCTCTGCAGCGACACCAGCGGGTTGACGGCCGAGATCGTCCCGCCCGCACCGTTGCCGCCGTCCTCGCCCCGCGCGCCCAGCAGCCCGCCGCCGAGTGCGGGCAGCGCCGCCGGCACCGCCAAGGCGACGCCCAGGGCCACCGCGCCGATCCGCCGCCCGGTCCGTACCGGGGCCGTCGCCTGCCCGCCCGCACCGCCGCCCAGGCCGGAGGAGGCCGAGTCCCGGTCGCGGGGAGCCGCGCCGAAGACCCGGCCCCACTGGGCGAGCCGGTCGCGGCCCTCGGCCAGCAGCATCAGCAGGTAGCCGCAGCCCGCCAGCAGGAAGGAGAACCAGGAGGCGTTGCCGCCGCCCGACAGGCCCGCGGCCACCGAGTACAGCGCGAGCAGCGGCAGTCCGGCCGCCGCGGCCGTACGCGCGGTGACCGCCAGAGCGTCCACCAGCAGCCCGATCAGCAGCACTCCGGACAGCAGGAGCAGTCGGATGCCGTCCGTCAGCGGGGCGGGGATCGCGAACTCGCCCACGTCCTGCGCGCCCCGGGCGAACAGCGCCCCGAAGTCCGTGACCAGGTAGGCGAAGGGCCCCTGGCCGGTCGACTCGCCCTTGCCCAGGAACAGGAACATGAGCAGCAGCAGTGACACCAGGGCCTGCGCGGCCACGGTCAGCGACCGGGCCGGCGCCACCCGCCGGGCCCCGGCCCCCACCGCGCTCTGCACGGCCAGCAGCAGCGCCGCCTGGAGCAGCCAGCCCGACGACTGCACCAGCGGGGTCAGGGACCACGAGGTGAGCAGTGTCGCCAGTGCCGCGAACAGCGTCAGTCTCGCCCGCCCGCTCATCCGCGTCCTCCGGAGGTTCCCGTGCCGAGGGGAGCGGCCCCGGCCTGTCGCCACAACTCGCCGAAGGCCGCCCCGGGCGGGACGGCCACCGCTGTCCAGCCCGCGTCGCGCAGCCTGCGCAGCCGCTCCTCGACCGAGGGCAGGTCCTGCGTGAGCGCGGGCTCACCGGCCCAGGTCGCCGAGTCCAGCACGAAGGCCACCGCGCCCCCGGCACGTTGGCGCATCTTGGCCGCCAGCTCGGTCTGTACGTCGTCCAGGTCCCCGAAGAAGGCGATGAGGAGGCCGTCGCCGCCGAAGCCGCCGCCGCCCTGGCCGGCGCCGCGCACCGCGTCGTTGGCGCGGGAGATCCCAGCGCCGTCGGAGTGCCCGATCACCGCGAGGGTGTCCATCATCAGTCCGGCCGCCTCCGCGGACTCGTGGCCGCCGGAGGAGAAGCCGCCGGCTCCCTCGCCGGGCACCGAGGTCCCGGTGTCGGTGAGCAGCCGCACCGAGAAGCCCTGCTCCAGCAGGTGCACCAGGGTGGAGGCGGCCGCGGACACGGCCCACTCGAAGGCGGAGTCGGGTCCGGCGCCCTCGAAGGCGATGGCGCGGGTGTCCAGCAGGACGGTGGCCCGGCTGCGCTGCGGCTGCTCCTCGCGGCGCACCATCAGCTCGCCGTAGCGGGCGGTGGAGCGCCAGTGCACCCGGCGCAGGTCGTCGCCGCGCCGGTAGGTGCGCGGGATCACGTCGTCGTCGCCGGCCAGGGCCAGGGAGCGGCGGCTGCCGTCGCCGTAGCCCGAGGAGTCGCCCGCCAGCCGGACCGGTGGCAGGGGCTCGGTGCGGGGGATGACGGTGAGGGTGTCGTACGTGCTGAAGGAGCGGGTCAGCTCGACCAGTCCGAAGGGGTCGGTCAGGCGCAGCTGGAGCGGGCCCAGCGGGTAGCGGCCGCGCAGGTCGGAGCGGACCCGGTAGGACACCTCCCGGCGCCCGCCGGGCTCCACCCGGTCCAGGACGAACCGCGGGCGCGGGCCCAGTACGTAGGGCACCCGGTCCTGGAGCATCAGCAGGCCGGTGGGCATGCGGGACACGTTGTCCATGCGCAGCTGGACCCGGGCCTCGGCGCCCGCGGGCACCCGTCCCGGGGTCAGCCGGCGGCTGCCGGAGACCCGGTGGCGGGTGCGGTGCAGGGCGATGACGCAGATCAGCGGCAGGGCGGTGAGCAGCAGGCCGACCCGCAGCAGTTCGCCCTGGCCCAGTACGTAGGCACACGCGGCCGCGGCGATCCCGGCGGCCAGGAACGAGCGGCCGCGGGTGGTCAGCCCGGACAGCGACGCGCGCAGCCCGCCTCCGCCGTCCTCGCCACCGGCGCCGCTCGGGGCACCGGTGCTCATCAGAAGCTCCGGATGCCGGCGCCGGGCGGCATCTCGCCGCGGGGGTGCGCGGCCGGTACGGGGGTGCGCTGCAGGATGTCGGCTACGACCTGCTCGGCGGTGCGCCGGTTCAGCTGGGCCTGCGCCGTGGGCAGCAGGCGGTGCGCGAGGACCGGTGCGGCGAGGGCCTGGACGTCGTCGGGCAGGACGTAGTCCCGGCCGGAGAGCGCGGCGGAGGCCTTCACGGCGCGCAGCAGGTGCAGGGTGGCGCGGGGCGAGGCGCCCAGGCGCAGGTCGGGGTGGCTGCGGGTCGCGGAGACCAGGTCGACGACGTACCGCTTGACGGGCTCGGCGACGTACACCTCGCGGACGGCCTCGATGAGCTTGATGATCTCGTGGGCGTGCGCGACGGCCGTCAGGTCGTCGAGCGGGGAGAGCCCGCCGTGCACGTCGAGCATCTGCAGTTCGGCGTCGGGGCCGGGGTAGCCGACGGAGACGCGGGCCATGAAGCGGTCGCGCTGGGCCTCGGGGAGGGGGTAGGTGCCCTCCATCTCCACCGGGTTCTGGGTGGCGACGACCATGAAGGGGCTCGGCAGCGTGTAGGTGGTGCCGTCGATGGTGACCTGGCGCTCCTCCATCGACTCCAGCAGCGCGGACTGGGTCTTGGGGGAGGCGCGGTTGATCTCGTCGCCGATGACGATCTGCGCGAAGATCGCGCCGGGCTTGAACTCGAACTCGCGGCGCTGCTGGTCGTAGATGCTGACGCCGGTGATGTCGGAGGGCAGCAGGTCCGGCGTGAACTGGATGCGCTGCACCGAGCAGTCGATGGACTTGGCGAGCGTCTTGGCGAGCATCGTCTTGCCGACGCCGGGAACGTCCTCGATCAGCAGGTGCCCCTCGGCGAGGAGCACGGTCAGCGCGAGGCGGACGACCTCGGGCTTGCCCTCGATCACGCTCTCGACCGAGTGGCGCACCCGCTCCGCCGTGCTCGTCAGATCCGCGAGGCTCGCTCGGTCGTCATACGTCGTCACCTTGGTACTCCTCGGCCCAAATCCAGGGCCGACGCCCTTGGCGCATGACCGGCCCACCCCAAAACGCGGACACCGGCCCGGGGGGTCCCGGGTGGCGCCTCCCCGCATTGTTGACGGCGTTACGGCCTTGTGTCACTCAAGAGCTGGGATCGATCTCCCGCAGGAGCCCGGTGTGCACGTCGAAGACGAAGCCTCGCACATCGTCGCGGTGGGGCAGGAAGGGGTTCGTGCGGACGCGCTGCATGGACTGGCGAACGTCCTGGTCCACGTCCCGGAACGCCTCGACGGCCCAGGAGGGGCGCTGGCCGACCTCGTCCTCCAGCTCGTGCCGGAAGTCCTCGGTCAGACGTTCGAGGCCGCATCCGGTGTGGTGGATGAGTATCACCGAGCGGGTGCCGAGGGCGCGCTGGCTGATCGTGAGGGAGCGGATGGTGTCGTCGGTGACCACGCCGCCCGCGTTGCGGATCGTGTGACAGTCGCCGAGCTCCAGGCCGAGGGCCTTGTGCAGGTCGAGGCGGGCGTCCATGCAGGCGACGATCGCCACCTGGAGGACGGGGCGCGCGTCCATTCCCGGATCGGTGAAGTCCGAGGAGTAGGCACGGTTCGCCTCGACCAGTCGGTCGGTGACAGTGCCTCCGCCGGAAGCCTTGTGTGCGGACTCGGCGGGCACGGATGCGGAAGTCGTCATGGATACGACGTTAGTGGTCACAGCTGGTGCAGGCATTGGGTGAGGAGGGACAAAGAAGGTCAACCGACTTTGTTGTGAGCTAATCCACAGGGGTGGCAGGAGGGGCCCGTACGGGTGATTCGCGGCTTTCGCGGGTTCCGGTGGAGAGGGGCGCACCGCACGCGGGGCGGTTCGTTGACCGCGGCGACCGTTGCACTAAAGTGACGCGAACCGGCCGGAGCCCGGCCCTCACCGGCCGCCCGGCCCCCTGGTAACACTCCGCGTGCGCGGCGCGGCGTATGCCTGCCGCGCCGTTATCTGAGAGGGCGCTTTGACCAGCGAGTCCCGACATGTCCCGGTGATGCTCCAGCGGTGCCTGGACCTGTTGGCCCCGGCGCTGCAGAAGCCGGGGGCCGTCGTCGTCGACTGCACCCTCGGCCTCGGCGGCCACAGCGAGGCCCTGCTGACCCGATTCCCCGAGGCGCACCTGATCGGCCTCGACCGCGACAAGGAGGCCCTGCGGCTCTCCGGCGAGCGCCTCGCGCCCTTCGGCGACCGGGCCACCCTCGTCCACGCGATCTACGCCGACCTGGCCGAGGTCCTCGACGGACTGGGCATCCCCGCGGTCCAGGGCATCCTCTTCGACCTCGGCGTCTCCTCCATGCAGCTCGACGAGGCCGACCGCGGGTTCGCCTACGCGCAGGACGCCCCGCTCGACATGCGCATGGACCAGACGACGGGCATCAGCGCCGCCGAGGTGCTCAACACCTACGCGCCGGGCGAGCTCGTACGGATCCTGCGCCAGTACGGCGAGGAGAAGCAGGCCAAGCGGATCGTGTCGGCGATCGTCCGGGAGCGGGAGAAGGAGCCGTTCACGAACAGCGCCCGGCTGGTGGAGCTGATCCGCGACTCGCTGCCGCAGGCGGCGAAGCGGACCGGCGGCAACCCCGCCAAGCGGACGTTCCAGGCCCTGCGCATCGAGGTCAACGGGGAACTGTCCGGTCTGGAGAAGGCCATTCCCGCGGCGGTGGACCGGATCGCGGTCGGCGGACGGATCGCCGTGCTCTCGTACCACTCGCTGGAGGACCGCCTGGTGAAGCAGGTCTTCGCGGAGGGAGCCACCTCCACGGCCCCGCCGGGGCTGCCGGTGGTGCCGGAGAAGTACCAGCCGAAGCTGAAGTTGCTGACGCGCGGGGCGGAACTGCCGACGGAGGAGGAGGTCGCCGAGAACCGGCGGGCCGCGCCGGCGAGGTTCCGCGGGGTCGAGCGCATCCGGGAGGCGCGGCTGTGACGAAGGCCGCCGGGGCCGGGGCCGGGGCCGGGCCGGGGAAGTTCGCGACGCTGACGCGCCGGGCGCTCGGCGGGCGGCCGGTCCGCGCTGCCCGGCCCGTCCGGCAGCCCGCCCGGCCCGTCCGGCCCGCCCGGCAGGGAGGGCAGGCCGCGCGGACGCCGTTCGTGCTGTTGGTCGTGGCCCTGCTGGCCGGCGGCCTGATCAGCCTGCTGCTGCTGAACTCGGCGCTGAACGAGGGCTCCTTCCAGCTTTCGAAGCTGAAGAAGGAGACCACCGCCCTCACGGACGAGGAGCAGGCGCTCCAGCGGGACGTGGACGGGTACTCGGCGCCGGACGCCCTGCAGCGGCGGGCGCAGGAGCTGGGCCTGGTCCCGGGCGGCAGCCCGGTCTTCATCGGCGCGGACGGCAAGGTGGCGGGCACCGCCGCCGAAGCGGAGCCCCCGCCGGCTCCGTCGCCCTCGCCGTCCGCCGCCGCCCCGGCCGCCCAGCCGCAGCCCCCGGCCCAGGCCGGCCAGAACCAGCCGGCGGGCCAGCAGCCCGCCCCCTCCGGCGCTCCGGGCGCCTCGCCGCAGCCGAACCAGACTCCTGGAAGGTGACGTCGTGACGCGGATCCCTGCGGGGCCTTTTCCCACCCCGCCCTTCCCCCGTTCCCCGGGCTCCGCCCGGACCCCCCGGGGCCTCCGCTCCCAGACCCCCGCGCCTCACACGCCGGCGGGGCTGAAGTGTCCCCCGGCGGGGCCGGGAAACGGCCCGGCGGTGCTGGAGAGGGCCCGGGTCGGGCCTGGATCCGCCCTGCGGGCGGTCGAGTCGCGGACAACCGGAGGCATGGGGCGAAATCCAGCCCCTCCGGCGTTTGAGGAGCGGGGTCCGGGGCGGAGCCCCGAGGTGCCCGGGCGGAGCCCGGAGTCGCTTGCGCAGCGGCGCCACACCCTCGGGCCCGCGGCGCAGCCGCAGGCGGTGGCCGCGTGAGCCCCGCGCCGCGGGACCCGCGGCGGGTCCCCGGGCCCGGGAGGCCGAGGAGCGGCGCCACGGCCCGGCCCGCCTCGCGGCCCGCGACCCGCCGCCCCACCCCGCAGCGCAAACCGCACACCATCCGGCTCGGCAGCCCCCGCCCCCGGCTGCGCCTCGTCGGCGTCGGCCTGACCCTGGTCATGGTCGCCTTCGTCGTCCGCCTGCTCCAGGTGCAGGCCGTCGACGCCTCCGCCTTCTCCGCCGAGGCCTCCAAGAACCGCTACACCAGCGTCAAACTGGCCGCCGAGCGCGGGGAGATCACCGACCGCAAGGGCGTGGCCCTGGCCACCAGCGTCGACGCGTACGACATCACCGCCGACCCGAAGATGTTCACCCCGCAGGAGAGCAAGGCCCCGGACGCCCCCGAGCAGGCCGCCGCCCTCCTCGCGCCCATCCTCGGCGCGGACGCCAAGGCGCTCACCGGCAAGCTGAAGACCAAGAACTCCCGCTACGTGGTCCTGGCCCACCGGCAGACCCCGCAGGTCTGGAACCAGATCAAGGACCTCAAGCGGGTCTTCGCCGACAAGGCGGCGGCCGACAAGAGGAACAACGGCCCCGGCGCCAACGTCCTGGCGGGCGTGTTCAAGGAGGACAGCAGCAAGCGCGTGTACCCGAACGGCGACCTCGCCGCCGGGATACTGGGTTACGTCAACGCCGACGGCAAGGGTGCCGGCGGGCTGGAGTCCTCCCTCGACAAGAAGCTGTCCGGCAAGGACGGGGAGATCACCTACGCCCAGTCCGGCGGCCGCAAGGTCCCCACGGCCGGTTCCAGCGAGAAGCCCGCCGTGCCCGGCGAGGACATCGAGCTGACCATCGACCGCGACATCCAGTGGGCCGCGCAGAGCGCCATCGCCGAGCAGGTCGAGAAGTCCGGCGCCGACCGCGGCTACGTCGTCGTCCAGGACACCCGCACCGGCGAGGTGCTGGCCATGGCCAACGCCCCCGGCTTCGACCCCAACGACCTGACCCGGGCCCGCTCCGCAGCCATGGGCAACGCCGCACTCCAGGACGTGTACGAGCCCGGCTCCACCGCCAAGGTGATGTCGATGGCCGCCGTACTGGAGGAGAAGAAGGCCACGCCGGAGACCCACGTCGAGGTCCCCAACCGGCTGCACCGCGGCGACCGGCTCTTCAAGGACGACATCGACCACCCGACCTGGTACCTGACCCTCAACGGGGTCCTCGCCAAGTCCTCGAACATCGGCACGATCCTGGCCACCGGCCAGCTCGGCCCCACCCAGCCCGAGGCCAACAGGGTCCTGTACTCCTACCTGACCAAGTTCGGCATCGGCAGGCCCACCGGCCTGAACTACCCCGGCGAGTCCCGGGGCATCCTCGCCAAGCCCGAGGACTGGTCCACCTCCCAGCAGTACACGATTCCTTTCGGCCAGGGCCTGTCCCTCAACGCCATGCAGGCGGCCTCCGTGTACTCGACCATCGCCAACGGCGGCGTCCGCATCGAGCCGACGCTCGTGCGGGGCACCAAGGGCCCCGACGGCCGCTTCACGCCCGCCCCGGCACCCGAGCAGAACCAGGTCATCAGCAAGGAGACCGCCAAGACCCTGGCCGAGATGCTCGAATCGGTGGTAGACGACCAGGAGGGCACCGGGACCAAGGCGAAGATCCCCGGTTACCGGGTCGGCGGCAAGACCGGCACCTCCAACCGGGTGGATCCGGCCACCGGCCGCTACAAGGGCTACACCGCCTCCTTCGCCGGTTTCGCACCGGCCGACAACCCCCGGATCACCGTCTACTGCGCCATCCAGAACCCCACCAAGGGCAGCTACTTCGGCGGCCAGATCTGTGGCCCCATCTACAAGAAGGTCATGGAGTTCGCCCTCAAGACCCTCCAAGTCGCCCCCACCGGAACCGCCCCCGCCGGACTTCCGGTCACCTACGAACCCGGCCCGCAGCCCGCTGCGCAGCCGGGCCGGTGACCGGCCGTCCAGGCCCGAAGAGCGTGAGGCACCACCAGTGACAACGATCACCCCGAAACCAGGGAACCAGTCGGCCGACGGCGCGGAGGCGGGGCCCTCGCTTCGCGGGCGGCCCGCCACGCCCGGTACGCTCACCGCCGTGCCCCACGCTGATCAGCCCAGAACCGCCCAGAAGGACGCCCCGGCAGTGCCGCCGGGAGCGCCGCGGCCCGAGTCCGTCCGCCAGACCGCGCTCGGCGAGCTGGCAGCCCTGCTGGGGCTGCCCGAACCGGCCGCCGCGACGATCACCGGCATCACGCACGATTCCCGTGCGGTCCGCCCGGGCGACCTGTACGCGGCCCTCGCCGGAGAACGGGCGCACGGCGCCGACTACGCCGCCCAGGCCGCCGGCCTCGGCGCCGCCGCCGTGCTGACCGACCCCGCGGGGCAGGAGCGCGCGGCCGCCACCGGACTGCCCGTCCTGACCGTCGACGACCCGCGCGGCCGGATGGGCGAGCTCGCCGCCGCCATCTACGGCAGTCCCGGTGAGGACCTGCTCCAGATCGGGATCACCGGCACCTCCGGCAAGACCACCACGGCGTACCTCGTCGAAGGCGGCCTGCGCGCCGCGGGCCGCCGCACAGGGCTCGTCGGCACCGTCGAGATGCGCATCGGCGACGAGCGCATCAAGTCCGAGCGGACCACCCCCGAGGCCACCGACCTCCAGGCCCTCTTCGCGGTCATGCGCGAACGCGGGGTCGAGGCCGTCGCCATGGAGGTCTCCAGCCACGCCCTGGTGCTCGGCCGGGTCGACGGCTGCGTCTTCGACGTCGCCGTCTTCAACAACCTGAGCCCGGAACACATGGAGTTCCACACCGACATGGACGACTACTTCCAGGCGAAGGCGGGGCTCTTCACCCCCCGCCGCGCCCGCCTGGGCGTGGTCAACCTCGACGACGAGTACGGCCGCCGCCTCACCAAGGAGGCGACCGTCCCGGTCGTCACCTTCTCCGCGGTGGGCGACCCGGCCGCGGACTGGCGTGCCGAGGACGTGGTCTTCGGGCCGGCGAGCTCCACGCTGACCCTGCTGGGCCCCGAAGGACAGCGCGTACGGGCCACCGCCCCGCTGCCCGGCCCGTTCAACGTCGCCAACACCGTCGCCGCGATCGTCACGCTCGCCGCCGCCGGCCTCGACCCGCAGACCGCCGCCGACGGCGTCGCCGCGGTCCCCGGGGTCCCCGGCCGGCTGGAGCGGGTGGACGCGGGACAGCCGTACCTGGCCGTCGTCGACTACGCCCACAAGACGGACGCCGTGGAGTCGGTGCTGCGCGCGCTGCGCGAGGTCACCACCGGCAAGCTGCACATCGTGCTCGGCTGCGGCGGTGACCGCGACACCACAAAGCGCGCCCCGATGGGCGCCGCGGCCGCCCGGTACGCCGACGTGGCCGTCCTGACCTCCGACAACCCGCGCTCCGAGGACCCCCTCAAGATCCTCGCCGCGATGTTCGAGGGCGCGGTGTCCGTACCGCCCGCCGAGCGGGGCACCGTCCTCGTCGACGCCGACCGGGCCGCGGCCATCGCCGCCGCCGTCGCGCGCGCCGAGCCCGGTGACACCGTGCTCGTGGCCGGCAAGGGCCACGAGCAGGGTCAGGACACCGCAGGGGTCGTACGCCCCTTCGACGACCGCGAGGTGCTCCGCGCCGCGATCGAACGCCAGGAACAGGCAGAGGTGGACCAGTGATCGCCCTTTCCCTCGCCGAGATCGCCGACATCACCGGCGGGCGGCCCCACGACATACCGGATCCGTCGGTGCGGATCAGCGGGCCCGTGGTCATCGACTCCCGCCAGGTGGAGGCCGGCAGCCTGTTCGCCGCCTTCGAGGGCGAGCACGTCGACGGCCACGACTACGCCGAGCGCGCGGTCGCCGCCGGAGCCGCGGCCGTCCTCGCGGCCCGGCCGGTCGGCGTGCCCGCCATCGTCGTCCCCGACGTGGAGAAGGCGCTCGGCGCCCTCGCCCGCGCCGTCGTCGGGCGGCTCGGCACCGACGTGGTGGCCCTGACCGGTTCCGCCGGGAAGACCTCCACCAAGGACCTCATCGCCCAGGTGCTGCAGACGCACGCGCCCACGGTGTGGACACCCGGTTCCCTCAACAACGAGATCGGCCTGCCGCTCACCGCGCTCAAGGCCACCCCCGAAACCCGCCACCTGGTACTGGAGATGGGGGCCCGCGGGATCGGCCACATCGCCTACCTCACCGGCCTGACCCCGCCGCGGATCGGCCTCGTCCTCAACGTCGGCACCGCCCACATCGGCGAGTTCGGCGGCCGCGAGCAGATCGCCCAGGCCAAGGGAGAGCTGGTCGAGGCCCTGCCGGCCGAGGCCGACGGCGGCATCGCCGTCCTCAACGCGGACGATCCGCTGGTGCGCGCCATGTCCGCCCGCACCAAGGCCCGTACCGTCCTCTTCGGTGAGGCCGACGACGCCGAAGTCCGGGCCACCGAGGTCCGGATGACACCCTCGGGACAGCCCGCCTTCACACTCCACACACCGACCGGGTGCAGCGATGTGACCTTGCGGCTGTACGGTGAGCACCACGTGTCGAACGCGCTCGCCGCGGCCGCCGTAGCCCATGTACTGGGAATGTCCGTCGAGGAGATCGCCACAGCGCTCTCCGGGGCGGGCACGCTGTCGCGGTGGCGGATGGAAGTCACCGAGCGGGCGGACGGTGTGACGATCGTCAACGACGCCTACAACGCGAATCCCGAGTCCATGCGGGCCGCACTGCGCGCACTTGTCGCGATGGGCGGCCCGGCCAGGGCGAACGGGGGGCGCACGTGGGCGGTGCTCGGTCGCATGGCCGAACTCGGTGACGAATCGCTGGCCGAGCACGACGCGGTGGGACGGCTCGCCGTCCGGCTCAACGTGAGCAAGCTCGTCGCAGTCGGGGGCAGGGAAGCGTCCTGGCTGCAACTGGGCGCATATAACGAGGGTTCGTGGGGTGAGGAGTCGGTGCTCGTGTCCGACGCGCAGGCGGCGGTCGACCTGTTGCGCAGTGAACTGCGCCCGGGGGACGTCGTGCTGGTGAAGGCTTCCAGGTCGGTCGGTCTGGAACGGGTGGCGCTGGCGCTGCTCGAGGGCGAGGTCGCCGGCCGATGAGGCAGATCCTGTTCGCCGGTGTCATCGGCATGTTCCTCACGGTCATCGGCACCCCGCTGCTCATCAAGCTGCTGGCCCGCAAGGGCTACGGCCAGTTCATCCGCGACGACGGCCCCCGCGGCCACGCGGGCAAGAAGGGCACGCCCACCATGGGCGGTATCTCCTTCATCCTGGCCACGATCGTCGCGTACGTCCTGACGAAGGTCATCACGGGCAGTGAGCCGACCTTCTCGGGCCTGCTCGTCCTGTTCCTGATGGCGGGCATGGGCCTGGTCGGCTACCTGGACGACTACATCAAGATCGTCAAGCGCCGCTCTCTGGGTCTGCGCGCCAAGGCCAAGATGTCCGGCCAGCTGATCGTCGGCATCGCCTTCGCGGTGCTCGCCCTCCAGTTCAAGGACTCGCGCGGGCTCACCCCGGCCTCCACCAAGCTGTCGTTCGTCACGGACTTCGGCTGGTCGATCGGCCCGGTGCTGTTCGTGGTCTGGGCGCTGTTCATGATCCTGGCGATGTCCAACGGCGTGAACCTCACCGACGGCCTCGACGGCCTGGCCACCGGCGCCGCGGTGATGGTCTTCGGCGCGTACACCTTCATCGGTGTGTGGCAGTTCCAGGAGTCCTGTGCCAACGCGGCCACGCTGACCAACCCCAACGCGTGCTTCGAGGTGCGCGACCCCCTCGACCTCGCGGTCGTCGCGTCGGCCCTCATGGGCGCCTGCTTCGGCTTCCTGTGGTGGAACACCTCGCCCGCCAAGATCTTCATGGGCGACACCGGTTCGCTGGCGCTCGGCGGCGCGCTCGCCGGCCTCGCGATCTGCTCCCGTACGGAGTTCCTGATCGCCCTGCTCGGCGGCCTCTTCGTCCTCATCACCATGTCGGTCGTCATCCAGGTCGGCTCCTTCAAGCTGACCGGCAAGCGCGTCTTCCGGATGGCACCGCTGCAGCACCACTTCGAACTCAAGGGCTGGTCCGAAGTCCTCGTCGTCGTGCGCTTCTGGATCATCCAGGGCATGTGCGTCATCGTGGGTCTCGGTCTCTTCTACGCGGGATGGGCAGCCGACAAGTGAGCACCACCGATCTGGCCGAGGCGCTCGGCCCCGACGCCTTGGGCCGGTTCGGTCTGCCCGGCCGGATCACCGTGGCGGGCCTGGGCATCAGCGGCATCAGCGCCGCCCGGGCCCTGGCCCGGCTCGGCGCGGCCGTGACCGTCGTCGACAACGGCGACGGCGACGCGCACCGCGCGAAGGCCGCCGAGCTCGCGGAACTGGGCATCGAGGTCCGCCTGGGCCACCTGGAGGGCGGCGCCAAGGCCGGAGAAACCCTCCCCGAGGGCACCGAGCTGGTCGTCACGTCGCCGGGCTGGAAGCCCGACAGCCCGCTCTTCCTGGAGGCCGCCAAGGCCGGCGTGGACGTCGTGGGCGACGTGGAAATCGCCTGGCGGCTGCGCGAGGCGGGCGCGGAACTCCGCGCCGCCCGCTCGGCCGCGGAGACCGCACCGGGCACCGCCGACGCGGCGCAGGCTTCAGCGATGCCCGTGCCCGGCGTAGCCGAGTGGCTCGCCATCACCGGGACGAACGGCAAGACCACCACCACCCAGATGCTGGCGTCGATCCTGAAGGCCGCAGGGCTCCGCACCGCGGCCGTCGGGAACATCGGCACCCCGATCATCGACGTGGTCCTCGGCGAGCAGGCGTACGACGTACTCGCCGTCGAGCTCTCCAGCTACCAGCTGCACTGGGCGCCCTCGCTGCGCGTCCACTCCGCGGCCGTCCTCAACCTGGCCCCGGACCACCTCGACTGGCACGGCTCGATGGAGGCGTACGCCGCCGACAAGGGCCGGATCTACGAGGGCAACACCGTGGCCTGCGTCTACAACGTGGCGGACAAGGCCACCGAGGACCTGGTCGTGGAGGCCGACGTCGAAGAGGGCTGCCGCGCCATCGGCTTCACCCTCGGCGCCCCCGGCCCCTCCATGCTCGGCGTCGTCGACGGCATCCTCGTCGACCGCGCCTTCGCCCCGAACCGGCAGAAGAACGCCCAGGAACTCGCGCACGTCGAGGACGTCAACCCGCCCGCCCCGCACAACATCGCCAACGCGCTCGCCGCCGCGGCCCTGGCCCGCGCCTTCGGCGTGGAGCCGCGTGCGGTCCGCGACGGGCTGCGCGACTTCCGCCCCGACGCCCACCGCGTCGCGTACGTGGACGAGGTCGACGGGGTCACCTACATCGACGACTCCAAGGCCACCAACACGCACGCCACCGAGGCCTCCCTCGCCTCCTTCGAGCCGGTCGTCTGGATCGCCGGCGGCCTCGCCAAGGGCGCCACCTTCGACGAGCTCGTCCAGAAGGCGGCGAAGCGGCTGCGCGCCGCCGTGCTGATGGGCGCCGACCGGGCGCTGATCGCCGAGGCGTTGGCGCGACACGCGCCCGAGGTCCCGGTCGTCGACCTCGACCGGACCGACACTGGGGCGATGCTCGCAGCCGTCCGGGAAGCGGCCCGGCTCGCCGAGCGCGGCGACACGGTCCTGCTGGCGCCCGGCTGTGCCTCGATGGACATGTTCGCGAACTACAAGGAGCGTGGGGACGCGTTCGCCGACGCGGTGCGCGAACTGGCCGCCGAGAGCGCCGCGAACACGGCCTAGGCCGGGGGCTCCGGGAGAGGTTCCCTCCGGCCGGCGGCTCGCTTCGTACGAGTGGAGGGGAAGATCACAGATGCCGGCCAAACAGATGCTGCCGGGACGGCGGCCTTCCGTCCTGAGGGCGCAGGGCCGCAAGCGCCCGGCGGCGAGCCCGAAGCGGCCCGCCGGGCGCGGGCCGCTGGCCGGGATCCGGCGTACGCAGCGGAAGTTGCGCAAGGCCTGGGACCGGCCACTCACGGCGTATTACCTGATTTTCGGCAGTTCGCTGCTCATCACCGTGCTCGGCCTGGTGATGGTCTACTCGGCCTCCATGATCAAGGCGCTCCAGCTCGGCCTGGGCGACGCCTACTTCTTCAAGAAGCAGTTCCTCGCGGCCCTCATCGGCACCGGACTGATGCTCGTAGCCTCCCGGATGCCCGTCAAACTCCACCGGGCGCTGTCCTATCCGGTGCTCGCCGGCACGCTCTTCCTGATGGTCCTGGTCCAGATCCCCGGGATAGGGGTGTCCATCAACGGCAACCAGAATTGGATCTCCCTTGGTGGTCCGTTCATGTTGCAGCCCAGTGAGTTCGGCAAGCTCGCACTGATCCTGTGGGGCGCCGACCTGTTGGCGCGCAAGGGCGACAAGGGGCTGCTCAGCCAGTGGAAGCACCTGCTGGTGCCACTGGTCCCGGTGGCCTTCCTGCTGCTCGGGCTGATCATGCTGGGCGGGGACATGGGAACCGCGATGATCCTCGGCGCGATCCTCTTCGGCCTGCTGTGGCTGGCGGGGGCTCCGACGCGGATGTTCGTGGGCGTACTGGTCTTCGCTGGTGCGATCGTCGCACTGCTCATCAAGACGAGCCCCCACCGGATGGACCGGTTGGAGTGCATCGGCGCGACGGACCCGGGCAAGAACGACCTCTGCTGGCAGGCCGTCCACGGAATCTACGCCCTCGCATCCGGCGGGTGGTTTGGTTCCGGTCTGGGTGCCAGTGTGGAAAAATGGGGCCAACTACCCGAAGCCCACACCGACTTCATCTTCGCCATCACCGGGGAGGAACTGGGTCTGGCGGGGACGCTGTCGGTGCTCGCCCTGTTCGCGGCTCTAGGCTATGCGGGTATCCGCGTGGCCGGACGCACGGAGGACTCCTTCGTACGGTTTGCCGCGGGTGGCGTGACCACCTGGATCACGGCCCAGGCCGTGATCAACATCGGTGCGGTGCTCGGCCTGCTGCCGATCGCCGGTGTCCCGCTCCCGCTGTTCTCCTACGGAGGGTCGGCCCTGCTGCCGACCATGTTCGCGGTCGGACTGCTCATCGCCTTCGCGCGGGAGGAGCCGGCGGCGCGCGCGGCCCTGGCGATGCGACAGCCGAAGACGGGCTGGTGGCGGACCGGGGTGAGATGGAAGTCGATGAGACGGCGCGTCAAGAGGCGTCCGTCCGGAGAGCGGTGAATTTCGGTGCATGTCGTACTCGCCGGTGGGGGGACCGCCGGCCACATCGAGCCGGCGCTCGCCCTCGCGGACGCCCTGCGCAGGCAGGACCCTTCAGTGGGCATCACCGCCCTCGGCACCGAGCGCGGACTTGAGACCCGCCTGGTGCCGGAACGCGGCTACGAGCTGGGGCTGATCCCCGCCGTCCCGCTGCCCCGCAAGCCCACGCCCGAACTCATCACCGTCCCCGGGCGGCTGCGCGGCACCATCAAGGCCGCCGAGGAGATCCTGATCCGCACCAAGGCCGACTGCGTCGTCGGTTTCGGCGGTTACGTGGCCCTGCCCGGCTATCTCGCGGCCAAGCGGCTCGGGGTGCCGATCATCGTCCACGAGGCCAACGCGCGCCCCGGACTGGCCAACAAGATCGGCTCCCGCTACGCGCACGCCGTCGCGGTCTCCACCCCCGACAGCAAGCTGCGCGGCGCCCGCTACGTGGGCATCCCGCTGCGCCGCTCCATCTCCACCCTCGACCGGGCCGCGGCACGCCCCGAGGCGCGCGCCGCCTTCGGCCTGGACCCCAACCTGCCGACGCTGCTGGTCTCCGGCGGCTCGCAGGGCGCCCGCCGCCTCAACGAGACGATCCAGCAGGTCGCCCCGAACCTCCAGCGCTCCGGGATCCAGATCCTGCACGCCGTCGGCCCGAAGAACGAACTGCCGCGTGTCGACAACATGCCCGGGATGCCGCCCTACGTGCCGGTACCGTACGTGGACCGGATGGACCTCGCGTACGCCGCCGCCGACATGATGCTGTGCCGCGCGGGCGCGATGACCGTCGCCGAACTCTCCGCCGTCGGGCTGCCCGCCGCCTACGTCCCGCTGCCGATCGGCAACGGCGAACAGCGGCTCAACGCCCAGCCGGTGGTCAAGGCCGGCGGCGGCCTGCTCGTGGACGACGCGGAACTGACGCCCGAGTGGGTGCTCGGCCAGGTCCTCCCGGTGCTGTCCGATCCGCACCGCCTGTACGAGATGTCCCGCGCCGCAGGCGAGTTCGGCCGCAGGGACGCCGACGAGCTGCTGGTCGGGATGGTGTACGAGGCGATCGCGGCGCACAGCAGCCGCTGAGGCAGGAGGCACAGGAGTGGCCGGAGCGACGACCGCACAGCGCGGCAACCCGGGCTCTGACCGGCCCGCCCGCAAGGGCAGCACCGGCTCTCCGAAGCCGCCCAGGACACCCAAGCCACCCAAGCCGGAGAAGCACGCCAAGTCGACGAAGAGCGGTGGCCCGCGGGGCCCCGGCGCGCGCATGCGCCGAGGCCCCGTGCTGCTGGCCGCCCTCGCCTGCGCGCTGCTCCTCGCGGGGGGCGGCACCTGGGTGCTCTACGGGTCCTCCTGGCTGCGGGTCGAGAAGGTCACCGCAGGCGGCACCGAGGTGCTGACCCCCGAACAGGTCGTCGCCGCGGCGGCGGTGCCGGTCGGCGCACCCCTCGTCGGCGTGGACACCGACGAGATCGCCGACCGCGTCCGCGGCCGTCTGCCCCGCATCGATTCGGTCGACGTGGTGCGGGCCTGGCCGCACGGAATCGGGCTGAAAGTGACGGAACGCAAACCGGTCCTGCTCATCAAAAAGGACGCCAACTTCGTGGAAGTGGACGCATCGGGTGTGCGTTTCGACACGGTTCCGAAAGCACCGGCCGGTGTCCCGGTCCTCGAATTGAACGCGGGGGGCTCTCCGAGCGCCCGCCGTTTCGACGAGGAACGGCTGCTGCACGAGGCCGTGCTCATCGCGGGAGCCCTCCCGGAGCCGGTCTCGAAGCAGACGGTGCAGGTCAAGGTGGGTTCGTACGATTCGGTGGTCCTGGAGCTCACCGGGGGGCGGTCCGTGACGTGGGGGAGCGGTGAACAGAGCGAAGCGAAGGGGCGTGCGCTGACCGCTTTGCTCAAGGCCGCGCCCAAGGCCGGTCACTTCGACGTGAGCGTTCCCACCGCCCCGGCGGTGTCCGGGAGTTGACTCCCGGTCGAACAGCGGAGCACCCTGGTTGGCCAGCGATACGGGTGATCACATAGGGTGAAAAGAAAAACGGGAGGTTCGGCGTGTTCGTTGAACACGCGCTACTTGTCGACTTAGTGTCCTGTTCGGAAGAGTCCAAGGAACAGACACACCCCTAACCCTAAACTTCAGGGTGAGGGTTCGGGTCGGCGCGTTCGGACCGTCCCCATTTCGGCATCAGTCGTCGCAACGCAGACCGCGAGGCGGCGACACGTAATCGAGGCGAGAGGCCTTCGACGTGGCAGCACCGCAGAACTACCTCGCAGTCATCAAGGTCATCGGTGTCGGCGGCGGTGGTGTCAATGCCATCAACCGAATGATCGAGGTCGGTCTCAAGGGCGTCGAGTTCATCGCCATCAACACGGACGCCCAGGCGCTGTTGATGAGCGACGCCGACGTCAAGCTCGACGTCGGCCGTGAACTCACCCGGGGCCTCGGCGCCGGAGCAAATCCGGCCGTCGGTCGCAAGGCGGCAGAGGACCACCGCGAGGAGATCGAGGAGGTCCTCAAGGGGGCCGACATGGTCTTCGTGACCGCCGGTGAGGGCGGCGGCACCGGCACCGGCGGCGCACCCGTCGTCGCCAACATCGCGCGCTCGCTGGGCGCCCTGACGATCGGTGTGGTCACCCGGCCGTTCACCTTCGAGGGCCGGCGCCGCGCGAACCAGGCGGAGGACGGCATCGCCGAGCTCCGCGAAGAGGTCGACACCCTCATCGTCATCCCCAACGACCGCCTGCTGTCCATCTCGGACCGCCAGGTCAGCGTCCTCGACGCCTTCAAGTCGGCCGACCAGGTCCTGCTGTCGGGCGTCCAGGGCATCACCGACCTCATCACCACCCCGGGCCTGATCAACCTCGACTTCGCCGACGTCAAGTCCGTGATGTCGGAGGCCGGCTCGGCGCTGATGGGCATCGGCTCGGCCCGCGGCGACGACCGCGCCGTGGCCGCCGCCGAGATGGCGATCTCCTCGCCGCTGCTGGAGGCGTCCATCGACGGCGCCCGCGGCGTGCTGCTCTCCATCTCCGGTGGATCGGACCTCGGTCTCTTCGAGATCAACGAGGCCGCTCAGCTGGTGAGCGAGGCCGCGCACCCCGAGGCGAACATCATCTTCGGTGCCGTCATCGACGACGCGCTCGGCGACGAGGTACGGGTCACCGTCATCGCGGCCGGGTTCGACGGCGGACAGCCCCCGGCCCGCCGGGACAACGTCATCGGCGCCGCTTCCACGAAGCGCGAGGAGCCGGCCCCGGCCCCCGTCCGTGCGCCGGAGCCGGTCCGTCCGGCCTTCGGTGGACTCGGCACGGTCCCGCAGCGCGAGGAGCCCCCGGTTCCGGTCGAGCCGGCCCCGGCCATGGTCGAGCCCCCCGCGCCGCAGGTCCCGACGGCCCGTCCGTACCAGGACAGCCCGGCCGAGGAACTGGACGTACCGGACTTCTTGAAGTGACACCGGAGCAGCACCACGTGGGCGGCGCCCACTTCGCCTTCACCGACAGGTGGGGCGGAGTGAGCGCCGTTCCGTACGAAGAGCTCAACCTCGGCGGCGCGGTCGGAGACGACCCGGCCGCCGTTCTGGCGAACCGGGCACTCGCCGCGAACTCCCTGGGCCTGGACCCGGACCACGTGGTCTGGATGAACCAGGTCCACGGCCGGGACGTCGCGGTGGTCCCCGGACCCTGGGGTGCGGACGCGGTGGCCCCCGCCGTGGACGCGGTGGTGACCGCCCGTCGGGGGGTGGCCCTCGCCGTGCTCACCGCGGACTGCACGCCCGTCCTGCTCGCCGACCCCGTCGCCGGGGTCGCGGGCGCCGCCCACGCCGGGCGGCCCGGACTGGTCGCCGGAGTGGTGCCCGCAGTACTGGAGGCCATGGTCGCCCTCGGCGCCGAGCCCGGCCGGATCACCGCCCGTACCGGACCGGCGATCTGCGGACGCTGCTACGAAGTGCCCGCCGAGATGCGGGAGGCCGTCGCCGAGGCGGTGCCGGCCGCCCGGGCCGAGACCAGCTGGGGGACACCGGCCGTCGACGTGGTCGCCGGGGTGCACGCGCAGCTCGCGGAGGCGGGGGTGGTGGACGTCCACCGTTCCCCGGTCTGCACACTGGAGTCACGGGACCACTTCTCGTACCGCCGTGACCGGGTGACCGGGCGGCTTGCCGGATATGTCTGGTTGGACTGATGACGGATCGTAAGTCGGAACTCGCCGAGAACCTGGAGCGGGTGGAGGAGCGCATCTCGTCCGCCTGCGCGGCGGCGGGGCGCGAGCGGGACGAGGTGACCCTCATCGTGGTCACCAAGACCTACCCCGCGAGCGACGTACGACTGCTGGCGGAGCTGGGCATCCGCCATGTTGCGGAGAATCGGGACCAGGATGCCGCCCCCAAGGCGGCGGCCTGCGCGGATCTGCCGCTCAACTGGCACTTCGTCGGACAGTTGCAGACGAACAAAGTCCGTTCCGTGGCGGGATACGCGCACGTGGTGCAGTCGGTCGACCGTCCGAAGCTCGTGACCGCCCTCTCGGCGGCCGCGGAGGGAGCGGGGCGCGAGCTCGGCTGCCTCGTACAGATCGCCCTCGACGCGGAGTCGGGGGAGCGCGGGTCCCGCGGCGGCGCGGCGCCGGAGCAGCTCGCGGAGCTGGCGGACCTCGTCGCGAAGGCGCCGGGGCTGCGGATCGACGGGCTGATGACGGTCGCTCCGCTGTCCGGCGAGTACGCGGGACGCGAACAGGCCGCTTTCGAGCGGTTGATGGAATTGTCATCCCGCCTGCGCGCGGACCATCCTGCTGCCACGATGGTGTCGGCCGGGATGAGCGCAGACCTGGAACAGGCCGTTGCGGCCGGTGCGACACATGTACGCGTCGGCACTGCGGTACTCGGCGCGAGACCCCGGCTCGGGTAACGTCGCGAAGAAAGTCGAACCACAGCAGAAAATATGGTCATTCCCGCAAATGGGCGGGCAGGCCGCGTGGATCGCGGGCAGTTGGTGACATTCGTGACACGGCGGCACCTGCGACAGGGCGATCCACCACAGAGCGGAGGACTCAGAGAATGGCCGGCGCGATGCGCAAGATGGCGGTCTACCTCGGCCTCGTGGAGGACGACCGGTACGACAACCCGGGGTACGACCCCGACGACGAGTTCGAGCCCGAGCCGGAACCGGAGCGCGTGGCCCGGGACCGGGATCGCCGACAGCAGCCCGTGCATCAAACGCCCGTATCGGACGAACCGGTACGAGCCGTACAGCCCCCGCCGCAGCGCGAACCCGTCTCAATTCCTGTTGAAAATGGACGTCCTGCGCGAATCGCCCCCGTGGCGTCTATCACACCCGATCGCTCGAACCTGGAGAAGAACGCCCCCGTGATCATGCCCAAGGTCGTCTCCGAGCGGGAGCCGTACCGCATCACGACGCTGCACCCCCGGACCTACAACGAGGCCCGTACCATCGGGGAACACTTCCGTGAGGGCACTCCGGTGATCATGAATCTCACGGAGATGGACGACACGGATGCGAAGCGTCTCGTGGACTTCGCCGCCGGACTCGTCTTCGGTCTGCACGGCAGCATTGAACGCGTGACACAGAAGGTGTTCCTGCTGTCGCCTGCTAACGTCGATGTCACGGCGGAGGACAAGGCCCGCATCGCGGAGGGCGGGTTCTTCAACCAAAGCTAGACCGATCCGTCAGATACGGGACCGGGAACAGAGCGGGAAACGGGGAGAGGGAAGCGCGGGATGGGCGTCGCACTACAGGTGGTCTACATCGCGCTGATGTGCTTCCTCATCGTGCTGATCTTCCGACTGGTCATGGACTACGTGTTCCAGTTCGCACGTTCATGGACACCCGGCAAGGCGATGGTGGTCGTCCTGGAGGCCACCTACACTCTTACCGATCCACCGCTCAAGCTTCTTCGGCGGCTCATCCCGCCGTTGCGTCTCGGGGGCGTGGCACTCGACCTGTCCTTCTTCGTTCTGATGATCATCGTTTACATCCTCATCAGTTTCGTGAGCACCGCTGCGAGAAGCGTGTGAACGATGAGCTTCTCCGCGCGCGCGGGGACAGTCCCGATACGGTCTTGCCGACTGCCGACGACTACGTAGAGGTGAAGAAGACATGCCGCTGACTCCCGAGGACGTGCGGAACAAGCAGTTCACGACCGTCCGCCTCCGAGAAGGCTATGACGAGGACGAGGTCGATGCCTTCCTCGACGAGGTCGAGTCCGAGCTGACGCGCCTGCTGCGCGAGAACGAGGACCTGCGCGCCAAGCTGGCTGCCGCCACGCGTGCCGCCGCGCAGAACCAGCAGCAGCAGGGCATGCGCAAGCCGGAACCCCAGGACCAGCGTGGCCCCGGCGGCCCCGGCGCCCCCGTGCCCGCGGCCATATCCGGCCCGCCGCAGCAGCCCCAGATGGGCCCGCCGCAGCTGCCGGGCGGCCCGCCGCAGCTCCCGGCCGGCCCCGGCGGACACGGACCCCAGGGTCCGGGCCCGATGGGCGGCCCCATGCAGCAGCACCCCATGGGCGGACCGCAGGGCATGGGTCAGCAGGGCATGGGCCAGCCCTCCATGGGCGGCCAGAACCCGCTCGGCCAGCAGATGCAGCCCATGGGCCAGCAGATGCAGCCGATGGGCCAGCAGATGCAGCCCATGGGTCAGCCGATGCAGCCGATGGGTCAGCCGCAGCAGCAGCTCCCGCAGCAGGGCCCCGGTGGCGACAGCGCCGCCCGCGTCCTGTCGCTGGCGCAGCAGACCGCCGACCAGGCGATCGCAGAGGCCCGCTCCGAGGCCAACAAGATCGTCGGCGAGGCCCGCAGCCGCGCCGAGGGCCTGGAGCGGGACGCCCGCGCCAAGGCCGACGCGCTGGAGCGGGACGCGCAGGAGAAGCACCGCGTCGCGATGGGCTCCCTGGAGTCCGCCCGCGCCACGCTGGAGCGCAAGGTCGAGGACCTGCGGGGCTTCGAGCGTGAGTACCGTACGCGTCTGAAGTCCTACCTGGAGTCGCAGCTGCGCCAGCTGGAGACCCAGGCCGACGACTCGCTGGCCCCGCCGCGCGGTCCGGCCGGTCCCGCGCTGCCGCCGTCGCCGTCCCCGTCGATGGCTCCGGCCGGCGCCATGGGCCACTCCATGGGCGGCCCGTCGATGGGCAGCGGCCCGTCCCCCATGGGTGGTCCCTCCCCGATGGGTGGCCCCTCCTACGGCGGTCAGCAGCAGATGTCCCCGGCGATGACCCAGCCGATGGCTCCGGTCCGGCCGGCGGCTCCGCAGCCGATGCAGGCGCCGTCTCCCATGCGGGGCTTCCTGATCGACGAGGACGACAACTAGGCGCCGCCGCGCAGTCGGCAGCCACGGGCCGGGCCCGGTACCCCTTCGGGGGCACCGGGCCCGGCCCGTTTCGCGTGCCCGTGCGCGTCCGCGGGTGCTGGTGGGTGCCGCTGCGCGGGGCCTGTCCCCTACCCGCCCTTCCACCGTTCCCTGGGGCTCCGCCCCAGACCCCGCGCCTCAAACGCCGGCGAGGCTGGATATCCGCCGCTGCGGGCATTTTCAGCCCGTCCGGCGTTTGAGGACCGGGGTCCGGGGCGGAGCCCCGGGGAACGGAGGAAGGGTGGGGCGGGGAGAGGACATGGCTGTGGCCCGGACCCCACGGCGGGGGCCGGGCCACAGGCAGGGGAGCCGTTACGCCTTGCGGAGGCGGAACGTCAGGCCGAGGGGTTCGTCCGTGAAGGCGTCGCCGTACGTGGCGTCCGCGTCGCCCGACGCGAAGTCCGTCGCCAGGACCTCGTCCGCGATGAGCGCCGCGTGGTCCGTCAGGGCCGTCACGACCTCCGGGTCCGCGGAGGACCACCGCAGGGCGATGCGGTCCGCCACGTCGAGGCCGGAGTTCTTCCGGGCCTCCTGGATCAGGCGGATCGCGTCACGCGCGAGACCGGCCAGTCGCAGCTCCGGGGTGATCTCCAGGTCCAGGGCGACCGTCGCGCCCGAGTCGGACGCCACGGACCAGCCCTCGCGCGGGGTCTCCGTGATGATGACCTCCTCCGGGGTGAGGGTCACCGTCTCGCCGTTCACTTCCACCGTGGCCTCGCCCGCGCGCAGGGCCAGGGAGAGGGCCGCCGCGTCGGCCGCGGCCACGGCCTTCGCCACGTCCTGGACGCCCTTGCCGAAGCGCTTGCCCAGTGCCCTGAAGTTCGCCTTCGCCGTCGTGTCGACGAGGGAGCCGCCGACCTCGGAGAGGGACGCCAGCGAGGAGACGTTCAGCTCCTCCGTGATCTGCGCCTGGAGCTCGGGGGAGAGGGCCTCGAAGCCCACCGCGCCGACCAGCGCCCGCGAGAGGGGCTGGCGGGTCTTGACGCCCGACTCGGCGCGCGTCGCACGGCCCAGCTCGACCAGGCGGCGCACCAGCAGCATCTGCTGGGACAGGTTCCGGTCCACCTGGGAGGCGTCCGCCTCGGGCCACGTGGACAGGTGCACCGACTCCGGGGCCTCCGGGGTGACCGGCGCGATCATGTCCTGCCAGACCCGCTCCGTGATGAAGGGGGTCAGCGGGGCCATCAGGCGGGTCACCGTCTCGACCACGTCGTGCAGCGTGCGCAGCGCCGCCGCGTCGCCCTGCCAGAAGCGGCGGCGCGAGCGGCGGACGTACCAGTTGGACAGGTCGTCCACGAAGGCGGAGAGGAGCTTGCCCGCGCGCTGGGTGTCGTAGGCCTCCATGGCGTCCGTGACCTCGGAGACGAGGGTGTGGAGCTCGGAGAGCAGCCAGCGGTCGAGGACCGTGCGGTCGGCCGGGGCCGGGTCGGCCGCGGAGGGCGCCCAGTTCGACGTACGGGCGTACAGGGCCTGGAAGGCGACCGTGTTCCAGTACGTGAGGAGGGTCTTGCGGACGACCTCCTGGATCGTGCCGTGGCCGACGCGGCGCGCCGCCCACGGGGAGCCGCCGGCCGCCATGAACCAGCGCACCGCGTCCGCGCCGTGCTGGTCCATGAGCGGGATCGGCTGGAGGATGTTGCCCAGGTGCTTGGACATCTTGCGGCCGTCCTCGGCGAGGATGTGGCCCAGGCAGACCACGTTCTCGTAGGACGACTTGTCGAAGACGAGGGTGCCGACCGCCATCAGGGTGTAGAACCACCCGCGGGTCTGGTCGATGGCCTCCGAGATGAACTGCGCCGGGTAGCGCTTCTCGAAGATCTCCTTGTTCTTGTACGGGTAGCCCCACTGCGCGAACGGCATCGAGCCCGAGTCGTACCAGGCGTCGATGACCTCCGGCACGCGCACGGCGGTCAGGGAGCAGCCCTCGGCCGTGCAGGTGAAGGTCACGTCGTCGATGTACGGGCGGTGCGGGTCCAGGGCCGAGAGGTCCGATCCCGTCAGCTCGCTCAGCTCGGCGCGGGAGCCGACGCAGGTGAGGTGGTTCTCCTCGCAGCGCCAGATCGGCAGCGGGGTGCCCCAGTAGCGGTTGCGGGACAGCGCCCAGTCGATGTTGTTGTTCAGCCAGTCGCCGAAGCGGCCCTGCTTGACCGAGTCGGGGAACCAGTTCGTCTTCTCGTTCTCCCGCAGCATCGCGTCCTTGACGGCGGTGGTGCGGATGTACCAGGACGGCTGCGCGTAGTAGAGCAGGGCCGTGTGGCAGCGCCAGCAGTGCGGGTAGCTGTGCTCGTAGGCGATGTGCTTGAAGAGCAGGCCGCGCGCGTCGAGGTCGGCGGTCAGCTTCTCGTCGGCCTTCTTGAAGAAGACGCCGCCGACCAGCGGGACCTCCTCCTCGAAGGTGCCGTCGGGGCGGACCGGGTTCACGACGGGCAGGCCGTAGGCGCGGCAGACCGCGAGGTCGTCGGCGCCGAAGGCGGGGGACTGGTGGACCAGACCCGTACCGTCCTCGGTCGTCACGTACTCGGCGTTGACGACGTAGTGGGCCGGCTCCGGGAACTCGACCAGGGAGAACGGACGCTCGTACGTCCAGCGCTCCATCTCCTTGCCCGTGAAGGACTCGCCGGTGGCCTCCCAGCCCTCGCCGAGGGCCTTCTCCAGCAGCGGCTGGGCGACGACCAGCTTCTCGGCGCCGTTCGTGGCGACGACGTAGGTGACCTCGGGGTGCGCGGCGACCGCCGTGTTGGACACCAGGGTCCACGGGGTGGTCGTCCAGACGAGCAGCGCGGCCTCGCCCGCGAGGGGGCCGGAGGTCAGCGGGAACCGGACGAAGACCGAGGGGTCGACGACGGTCTCGTAGCCCTGCGCCAGCTCGTGGTCGGAGAGGCCGGTGCCGCAGCGCGGGCACCAGGGGGCGACGCGGTGGTCCTGGACCAGCAGGCCCTTGCCGAAGATCTCCTTCAGCGACCACCACACGGACTCGATGTACTCGGGGTCCATCGTCCGGTAGGCGTCGTCCAGGTCGACCCAGTAGCCCATCCGGGTCGTGAGCTCGGTGAACGCGTCGGTGTGGCGGGTCACGGACTCGCGGCACTTGGCGTTGAACTCGGCGATGCCGTACGCCTCGATGTCCTGCTTGCCGTTGAAGCCCAGCTCCTTCTCGACGGCGAGCTCGACGGGCAGGCCGTGACAGTCCCAGCCGGCCTTGCGGGCCACGTGGTAGCCGCGCATGGTGCGGAAGCGGGGGAAGACGTCCTTGAAGACGCGGGCCTCGATGTGGTGGGCACCGGGCATGCCGTTCGCGGTGGGCGGGCCCTCGTAGAAGACCCACTCGGGGCGGCCCTCGGACTGCTCCAGGGTCTTGGCGAAGATCTTGCTCTCGCGCCAGAAGTCGAGGACCCCGTGCTCAAGGGCAGACAGGTCGACCTGGGCGGGTACCGGGCGGTATTGCGGCGGTGTGGTCATGAGGCTGAACTCTTCCTCCGGCGGTGTGTCACTTCCGTCCGGAGGGACGAGAACAAGGACTGCTCCCGCGGTACCACCCTCCTTGGCCCCCGAACGCGCCGGTGACCCCCTCATTGGGGTGCGAAGCCGGTTCTAGCGGCCCTGCGGCTCCCTGCGGGATCCGTTCGGGCTTTCTTCCGGCGGCTCCGGGGTGATCCTTCGCATCGCGCTCGCCCCCGGGCTCTCACCGTCCCCGGGTCGCTCCTGGCTGCGTCCGACGCTACTCGTCCCCATCCATGCCTCTCGCTGGGCCCAGTGTACGGGCCCGGGCGGCGGTCGGCAGACCGGTTTACCAGGGTGCGCACGGGGGCTGGAACGGGGGCCGGCGCGGGCTCTCGTGCGGGCTCCGGTGCGCGGCCTGCGGAGGCCGCGGCGATGACCCGAACGGGCTGACGGACCCGAAGGGATCCAGGTGGGGCGGGTGGGGCGGATTACGGGGCCCCCTGCTGGGCACAACGGATGCAGGTTGGCCTCGACGGAAGCGTGCCCCGTTGCCGCGGGACTGGAGTCGATTTATCGTTCCGGCACGATTCGCGAGCAAAGATCACAGTATGTGAAGGGGCCGCGGCCATGGTGGCGAAAAAGACCGCCGGGAGTACCGCCGGGAGTACTGCCAGGACGGCTGCCGGAACGGCTGCCGCCGGGCAGGAGCCGGCCAGGAAGGCCTCGACGAAGAGCGCTGCGGCCGGGAAGGCGTCGGCCGAGCCGGTCAAGAAGGCCGTCGCCGGGAAGGCCGCGAAGAAGGCCGTGGCCGCGAAGACGGCTTCCGCCGGCAAGGCGGCGGCTGCCACCGCCACGAACACGACCGCCAAGAACACGACCGCCGTGAAGACGACGCGGAAGGCCCCGGCCAAGAAGGCCGGAGCCGAGGGGGCGGCGCAGGCCGCGAAGAAGACGGGAGTCCCGAAAGTGGTTGCCAAGAAGAGCACCGGCGCGGCCAGGAAGACGGCCGCGGCCGCCACGAGCGGACTGCCCAAGGCGAGGGTCACCGCGGTCACCGAACCGGGCGAGCTCGCCGTACGGCCGGGCGAGGACCCCTGGACCCCCCAGGAGGTCGCGGAGGCCCGCAGCGAGCTGATGACCGAGGTCCTGAGGCTGCGCGCGGAACTCGACGCCTCGGAGGTGGCCATCTCGGGCCTCATGCGCGACTCGGGCGACGGCGCGGGCGACGACCAGGCCGACACGGGCACCAAGAACATCACCCGGGAGTCCGAGCTGGCCCTCGCGGCCAACGCGACCTCGATGCTGGAGCAGACCGAGCGGGCCCTGGAGCGCATGGACGCCGGAACCTACGGGCTCTGCGAGAACTGCGGCAAGCCCATCGGCAAGGCGCGGATGCAGGCCTTCCCGCGGGCCACGCTGTGCGTGGACTGCAAGCAGAAGCAGGAACGGAGGCACTGACTCCGCGGGGGCCGGCGGGCGGCGGGAAATCGGGCGGGCGGTGGGAGGCCGCCCCGACGGCGGCCTGACGTACCCTCGTGTCTGGTCAGCAAGCCGGTTCGAGCTAGTTCGAGGGACTCACGTGGCAGAGGCGGAGAGCATCATCGGTACGCCGGAGGTCGGAGACGATGCCCAGCCGGAGACCGCGCAGCCCAAGGGGCGCCGGCGGATCGTCGCGCTCCTCGTCGTCGCGCTCCTCGCGTACCTGCTGGACCTCGGCAGCAAGATGGTGGTCGTGGCCAAGCTGGAGCACCAGCCGCCGATCGAGATCATCGGTGACCTGCTGAAGTTCGAGGGAGTCCGCAACCCGGGGGCCGCCTTCGGCTTCGGCGAGGCCTTCACGATCATCTTCACCTGCATCGCGGCCACCGTGATCGTGGTGATCGCGCGCCTGGCGCGCAAGCTCTACAGCCTGCCGTGGGCGATCGCGCTGGGCCTGCTGCTCGGTGGCGCGCTGGGCAACCTGACCGACCGGATCTTCCGTTCGCCGGGTGTCTTCCGGGGGGCCGTCGTCGACTTCATCGCCCCGGCCCACTTCGCCGTGTTCAACCTCGCCGACACGGCGATCGTGTGCGGCGGCATCCTGATCGTGCTGCTGTCCTTCAAGGGCCTGGACCCGGACGGCACCGTCCACAAGGACTGACAAGGCATACTCGACGGGTGAGTACCAATCCCGAGATCCGCACCCTGCCCGTTCCCGATGGCCTCGAAGGCGAGCGCGTCGACGCCGCCATCGCCCGTATGTTCGGTTTTTCCCGGACGAAGGCGGCCGAACTCGCGGCCGAGGGGAAGGTGGCGGTCGACGGAAGCGTCGTCGGGAAGTCCGAACGCGTGCACGGCGGTGCCTGGCTCGAGGTCGAGATGCCCGCGCCGCCGCGCCCCGTCGAGGTCGTCGCCGAGCCGGTTCCGGGCATGGAGATCGTCCATGACGACGACGACATCGTCGTCATCATGAAGCCGGTGGGCGTCGCCGCCCACCCGAGCCCCGGCTGGACCGGCACCACCGTCATCGGCGGGCTCGCCGCGGCCGGCTACCGGATCTCGACCTCCGGCGCGTCCGAGCGCCAGGGCATCGTGCACCGCCTCGACGTCGGCACGTCCGGCCTGATGACCGTCGCCAAGTCGGAGCGGGCGTACACCTCGCTGAAGAACCAGTTCCGCGAGCGGATCGTGGACAAGCGCTACCACGCGCTGGTGCAGGGCCACCCGGACCCGATGAGCGGCACCATCGACGCGCCGATCGGCCGGCACCCCAGCGCGGACTACAAGTGGGCCGTGACCCAGGACGGCAAGGCCTCGGTCACCCACTACGACCTGATCGAGGCGTTCCGCGCGGCCTCGCTGCTCGACATCAAGCTGGAGACCGGGCGCACGCACCAGATCCGCGTGCACATGTCCGCGCACCGGCACCCCTGCGTCGGCGACCTGACGTACGGCGCGGACCCGACGGTGGCGAAGCGGCTGGGTCTGACCCGGCAGTGGCTGCACGCGGTGCGGCTCGGCTTCGAGCACCCGGCGGACGGGCAGTGGGTGGAGTTCGAGAGCAACTACCCGGCGGACCTGCAGCACGCGCTGGACGTGATCCGGGCGGAGAGCGAGTGACCTCGCCGGTCGAGGTGCGGGTCGCCGTCTCGGAGGAGGACCTGAAGTCCTGCTTCGCGGTGCGGACCGAGGTGTTCGTGGTCGAGCAGTCCGTACCGGAGTCGATCGAGTACGACGCGTACGACGCGGGTGCGGTGCACGTGCTGGCCGTCGGCGCGGACGGGGAGCCGCTGGGTACGGGCCGTCTGCTGCACGGGCCCGAGGTGCTGGCCAAGACCGGTTCCCCGGACGTCGGCTCGCTGGGCCGGCTGGCCGTGACCAAGTCCGCGCGCGGGCTGGGCGTGGGAGTGGCACTGGTGCGGGCGATCGAGGCGGAGGCCGTTCGTCTCGGCCTCGCGGCCGTGGACCTGGGCGCGCAGACGCATGCGCTCGGCTTCTACGAGCGGCTGGGGTACGTGGCGTACGGGCCGGAGTTCCAGGACGCGGGCATCCCGCACCGGGCGATGCGGCGCGCCCTGACGAAGCCGTAGCGGCGCCGCTGCGCGGCCCCCTGGGGCTCCGCCCCAGACCCCGCGCCTCAAACGCCGGCGAGGCTGGAATTGCCCTGCGGGCAACCCGGCCGCGCCTGGCGGACGGGCGCGGCCCCCTGGGGCACCGCCCCAGACCCTCGCCTCGAACGCCGGCGGGGCTGGAATTGCCCTGCGGGCAACCCGGCCGCGCCTGGCGGACGGCAGCAGCAGCCCACATCAAGCCCCGCCGGCGTTTGAGGCGCCGCCGGAGGCAAACAAGCCTCGCCGGCGTTTGAGGCGCGGGGTCTGGGGCGGAGCCGCGGGAAGCTCGGGCGCGGCCCGGGGCGGCGGGCACGGCCAAGCGCAGCGGACTGGCAGGGTGTGGGGGATGGATCAGCTTGCTCTGCTGTTCGTCCTGCTGCTCGGGGCCGTCGTCAGCGTGCCGTTCGGGGACCGGCTCGGGCTGCCCGCGCCCGTCCTGATGACCATCGGCGGAGCCGTCCTCGCGCTGGTGCCCGCCGTACCCAACGTGGACATCCCGCCCGAGTACATCCTGCCGCTCCTGCTGCCGCCGCTGCTGTACGCGTCCGCGCAGCGCACCTCCTGGCGGCAGTTCGCCGCCAACGTGCGGCCCATCCTCCTGCTGGCCGTGGCCCTGGTGTTCGTGACCACCGCGGCCGTCGGCTTCGTCGCGCACGCCATCGTGCCCGGGCTGCCGATCGCCGCCGCCATCGCGCTCGGCGCGCTCGTCGCGCCGCCCGACCCGGTCGCGGCGACCGCCGTGGCCGGATCGCTCGGGCTGCCCCGTCGGATGGTGTCGATCCTGGAGGGCGAGGGGCTCTTCAACGACGTGACCGCCATCGTGCTGTACCACGTGGCCATCGCCGCCGCCGTCAGCGGGAGCTTCTCCTGGTCCGACGCGCTCGGGGAGTTCGTGCTGTCGGCCGTCGTCGCCGTGGCCGTGGGGCTGGCGCTGGGGTGGGTGACCAACCGGCTCATGGGGCGGCTCGGCGACGCCACGCTGCAGATCGGTCTGACGCTGCTCGTGCCGTTCGTCTCGTACGTGGTGGCCGAGGAACTGTGGGGTTCGGGGGTGCTGGCCGTGCTGACGACGGCCCTGTTCCTCGCGGAGTACGCGTCCGACGCCGACGACGTGCTGGGGCGGCTGGCCGGGCACACCTTCTGGGAAGTCGTCGACATGCTGGTCACCGGGGTGGCGTTCGGGCTGATCGGGCTGGAGCTGCACAACGTCTTCGCCGCGGCGACGGGCCGTCCGTGGGAGTTGGCCGGATGGGCCGCCGCCATCGTCGGCGTGGTGGTCGGCGTGCGGCTGGTGTGGCTGCTGCCGGCGGGCTGGCTCGCCAAGCGGCTCCACTCGCGGCGCGACCTCGACGAGGAGATCCCGCTGAGCTGGCGGGAGAGCGTGGTGATGTGGTGGGCCGGGATGCGCGGGGTGGCCTCGGTGGCGCTCGCACTGGCGATCCCGTTCAAGACCGATGCGGGCGAGCCCTTTCCGGCGCGGGACGAGATCGTCTTCATCGCCTTCGCCGTGATCATGACGACCCTGGTGTGCCAGGGGCTCACCCTGCCGTGGCTGGTGCGGCGACTGGGGGTGGAGGCCGACGCGGACGCGGAGGCGGAGACCCAGAGGCGGCTCGCGATCCGCGCCGCGAAGGCCGCGAAGCGGCGGCTGAAGGAGATCGAGGAGGTCGAGGAACTGCCGGAGGACCTGGTCGAGCTGCTGCAGCGGCGTGCGTACGACGTCGGGGCCAGGATCAGCCCCGACATGGTCGACGAGGAGCGGCGGGAGGCGTACGCGAAGCGGGTGGAGCGGCTCCGGGACATCCAGCGGATCCAGCGCGAGATGATGTCGGCCGCCCGGCACGAAGTGCTTTCCGCGCGCAGCGAGCCCGGCGCCGATCCGGAGATCGTCGACCGGGTGCTGCGGCACTTGGACGTGCGGAGTCTGCGGAGTCCCTAGGGAGCTGGGCGTTCCGCTCAGCTCCGGCGCGGCAGGGCGCGCAGGAGGCGGACGTACGGGGGTCGGTGTGCGCGGCGGGCGAGGGTGCCGGTGCAGGCGAGTTCCGCGCGGTCCAGGCAGTCCTCCAGCAGGGCGTCGTGCAGCGGGCGGTAG
Source organism: Streptomyces sp. NPDC096339 (assembly GCF_044762985.1). NCBI lineage: Bacteria > Bacillati > Actinomycetota > Actinomycetes > Kitasatosporales > Streptomycetaceae > Streptomyces > Streptomyces sp. NPDC096339. The sequence continues at coordinate 84,385 of NZ_JBIWFI010000030.1, forward strand.
ACGAGCGGCCAGGTCGCGCGGGCCGGGCCGGTGGCACGCATCGCGAGGGTGTGGCGCAGCACGGTGCGGTCCTCGTCGACGGGCAGCACGGCGAACTCGTGGAAGCCGTGGAAGCCGCGAGGCCCGGTGAAGGCGAAGCGGACCCAGGTGCCGGGCACGTACGCGGTGACCGCGTAGCGGACCGGGCCGTGGCCGCCGGAAGAGCCGACCGTCAGACCGCGCTCCAAACGCACCGCGGGCCAGTCCGCGTGCGGCCAGAGCCGGTCCGCCGGACCTGCGGAGATCGTGTCGATCAGCGCCCCCACCTCGCTCCCCTTGGCCGTGAGCAGGCGTTCGTGCACGTTGTAGACGGCCATGAGGCTTCCCTCCCGTGGGTATTGGAGGTACCCCTCCAATAAATTGGAGAGTACTCTCTGATTCATGGCCAGACCACCCCGCTTCGACAGCGACCAGATGCTCGACGCCGCCGTCCGCCTCGCCGCCGCCTCCGGACCGGGCGGCGTGACCATGTCCGCCGTGGCCCAGGCGATCGGCGCGCCCAGCGGATCCGTGTACCACCGCTTCTCCGGACGCCCCGCCCTGCTCGCCGAGGTGTGGCTGCGGACCGTCGAGCGGTTCCAGGAGGGCTACTTCGACGCGCTCCACGGCGATCCCGACCCGCGCCTGGCCGCCCGCGCGGCCGCCCGGCACGTGATCTCCTGGAGCCGCGAGCATCCGCAGGAGGCCTCGCTCCTCCTCTACGGGGCCGAGGAGTTCGGCCGGTCCGAGTGGTCCGAGGAGCACCGGGACCGGGCGGACGCCGGCAACGCCCGGGCCTTCGCCTCCCTCCGCGAACTCGGCACGGCCCTCGGCGCGGCCGGGGCCCTGGGCTGGGAGCGGATCGCCCTGGCCGTCATCGAACTGCCGCTCTCCGTGGTCCGCCGGCACCTGCGGGCCGGCGACGCGTTGCCGCCGTACGCCGAGGAGCTGGCGGAGGAGTGCGCCGCCGCGCTGATCGAGGTCGGTACGGCTTAGTCGGTGTCCGGGTGTCCGGGTGTCCGGGTGTCCGGGTGTCAGGCGCTCGGGCCGGGGGTCGGGTCGGGCGGGGCCAGGCGGGGGAGGGCGTCGGGGTGGTGGGTGGCCAGCCAGGAGATCAGCTGTTCGCGGATCGTGCAGCGCAGCGTCCAGACGTCGGCCGCGTCCTTCGCGGTGGCCGTCGCCCGGATCTGGATGGTGTGCGGTGTGGTGTCCGTCACCACCAGCGCCCAGGCGCGGCCGTCCCACTCCGGGACGCCGGGCAGCAGTTGCTCCAGGTGCTCCCGCAGCAGCGGCACCGGCGCGCCGTGGTCCAGGTGCAGGTAGACCGTCCCGGTCATCTCGGCGCCGCCGCGCGACCAGTTCTCGTACGGCTTGCTCGTGAAGTACGACACAGGCATCGTGATGCGGCGTTCGTCCCAGGTGCGGACGGTGAGGAAGGTCAGGGTGATCTCCTCGACCGTGCCCCACTCCTTGTCGACCACCACCGTGTCGCCGATGCGGACGGTGTCGCCGAAGGCGATCTGGAGGCCGGCGAAGAGGTTGCCCAGCGCGGCCTGCGCCGCGATGCCCGCCACGATGCCGAGGACGCCCGCCGAGGCCAGCATCGAGGCGCCGACCGCCCGCATCTGGGGGAAGGTCAGCAGCATGCTCGCCACGGCGACCACGATGACCACCGCGCTGACCACCCGGTGGATCAGCGTGACCTGGGTGCGGACCCGGCGGACCCGGGCCTCGTCCGCGGCCGTCGCGGCGTAGCGCGCGTACACCGAGTCGACGGCGGCCGTCGCGATGCGGACCGCCAGCCAGGCCACCGACGCGATCAGCACCAGGTTGAGGACACTGCCGACGACGAAGGCGTGGTCGGGAAGGATCCCGGCCTGCCGGTAGGCGCCTCTGAGCAGCGAGGCGCACAGCACCACCTGGAAGGGCAGCCGACAGTGGCGCAGCAGACCCCAGAGCGGGGTCTCCGGGTGGCGGGCGGCCGCCCTGCGGAGCACCAGGTCGGCGGCCCACCCCGCGATCAGGGTGACCGCCAGCGAACCGCCGATGACCGCCACGGGACGCAGAACGCTCTCGATCTCCATGGGGGAGAACGTATCGGGAAGGCGCCCCGGCGAACTGGCACGATGGGGGCATGAACATCATGCTTTTCCACTCGACGTACGGGCTGCGGCCCGCGGTGCTCGCGGCGGCCGACCGGCTGCGCGCGGCCGGGCACCAGGTCCAGGTGCCGGACCTCTTCGAGGGGCGCACCTTCGAGACCGTCGAGGAGGGCATGGCCCACCGGGACGAGATCGGCCGTGACGAGCTGCTCAAGCGCGCGGTGCTGGCCTCCGCGCCCCACTCCGACCAGGGTCTGGTCTACGCGGGCTTCTCCTTCGGCGGTTCCGTCGCCCAGCACCTGGCGATGGCCGACGAGAAGGCGCGCGGCCTGCTGCTCCTGCACGGGACGGCGGACCTGGAGGAGGACGCCTCGGTGGACGAGCTGCCCGTACAGCTGCACATCGCGGACCCGGACCCCTTCGAGCCGCACGACTGGCTGACGGCCTGGTACCTGCGGATGCAGCGGGCCGGGGCCGACGTGGAGGTCCACAGCTACCCGGGCGCCGGGCACCTGTTCACCGACCCGGGGCTGGACGACTACGACGCCGAGGCCGCCGAGCAGACCTGGAAGGTCGCCCTGGCGTTCCTCGACTCCCTGTAGGAGCGGAAAGGTGCGGGGCACGGGCCGGTGTTCGCCGGTCCGTGCCCCGCACCCGTTTCACGCGGCCGGGGTTCAGCCCGCGCGGTAGGCGGTCCAGCTGCTCTTCATGCGGGCCACCTGGCCCGTGGTGAACTGGTACATGCAGGAGTCGTACGTGTAGTCCATGAAGTTGTGGATCGGGTCCACGCCGGACTTGCTGGCGCAGCTGTCACGGCCGGTCGGGCACTCGAAGGCCGCGGACTTCTCGGCCGGGGTGTCGGAGACGTAGTCGCCGTTGCCGTTACAGCCGCCCTGGAAGGTGTGGTACAGCCCCATCCAGTGGCCGACCTCGTGGGTCGCGGTGTCGCCCTCGTTGTAGTTGGTGGCGGAGCCGCCCGGCAGCGAGCTGTCGAGCACGACCACGCCGTCCATCTTGGGGGCGGAGGCGTAGGACGTCGGGAAGGTCGCCCAGCCGAGCAGGCCGCCGCCGAGGTTGGCGGTGTAGAAGTTCAGCGCGCCGGCGCCGCCCTTGCGCAGGGTGTTCTTCATGTCCTTCTCGGCCTGCGAGCCGTCGGTCAGGTTGTACCAGGTGGCGTTGTCCGTGTAGTCGGTGCCCGCCAGCGTGAACTGGAAGTTCGTGTTCACGTTCCCGGTGCCCTGGCCGCCGTAGGCGGCGTTGAGGACCGAGATCTGGTTGTTGATCTGGGTGGACGTCAGCTTTCCGGTGGTGCCGGAGTGCACCACGTGGAAGTAGACCGGGATGCTGACGACGGCGTCGGCGGCGGCCAGGCCGGCCTGCGGCTGGTTCTTCAGGGCCTTGTCGAGCTTCGCCTTCAGGTCGGCGTCCATGGCCTTGGCCTGCGCGTCGGTGAGCTCGTTGGGCTCGGCGGCGTGCTGCTCCTTGGGGCGGGCGGCACGGGCGTTGGCGGCGACGCCGGTGTCCTGGGCGCACGCCTCGGCGGGGGTCTTGGCGGCGGCCACGGTGGTGGGGGCGGCGAGCGGGGCGAACGCCAGGGTTCCGGCCAGCACCGCCGTGCCCATCAGGCGGCGGCGGAGAAGGGGGGATATGCGGGCGACAGCGCGCACGTGTGCTCCTCGCGAGTGGGGGGTTTGGCGTGAAGGATCTCTCCACGTTGGCGGGAAGCTTATGTGTTCATGACATGCAGGGGTCAAGACCCTTACGTAAAAGATTTGTTGCTTCTGATGGCAGAGGGGCGCCTGGTATGCACCAGGCGCCCCTCTGTGGCGTAAAATTGACGGTCAGTCAGTTATTTTGTCCGGAAAGTCTGTGGAGTCGGCCGGGTCAGCGGGCCGGCTGCCACACCCGCTCCACCTTCTGGGTCCCGTTCAGCGTCCGGTACGAGCGCTCCCAGGCGGACGTCGCGTCCTGCCGCCGCTTGTCCGAAACGACGTAGTAGTCCATCTGCGAGTGCTCGGCCGTCACGTTCAGCACGCCGTAGCCGTGGGAGTCCATGTCCAGCCATTTCACGTGCCAGTTGGCGGCCTTGATGGCCCCCTCCGCGACCAGCGAGGCGGTGTCCGCCGGCACGTGCAGGATGTCGTCGATGTTGTCGGAGGTCACCGAGGTGACGACGAACTCCGTGGCGGCCGTGCCCGAACCCGGGTACGTGGCCATGTTCACCGGTACCTCGTTCGCCCACGCCATGTGGATGTCGCCGGTCAGGAACACCGTGTTCTTGATGTTCCGGTCCTTCAGGTGGCCGAGCAGTTCCTTGCGGTCGTCCGTGTACCCGTCCCACTGGTCCACGTTGACCGCAATGCCGCCCTCGGGCAGGCCCAGCAGCTTGGTCAGGGGGCCCAGCAGGTGCGCGGGCAGCGAGCCGAAGGCCACCGGCGAGATCATCACCGAGGTGCCGACCAGCTTCCAGGTCGCGTTCGAGCCCGCGAGGCCCGCCTTGAGCCAGTCCAGCTGGGCGCGCCCGGTGATGGTGCGCTCCGGGTCGTCCACCGAACCGCTGCCGACCTTGACCTGCTGCGAGCGGAACGAGCGCAGGTCGAGGAGGTGCAGGTCGGCCAGGGTGCCGAAGCGCAGCCGCCGGTAGACCGTGCCCGAGATGGAGGCGCGGACCGGCATCCACTCGAAGTAGGCCTGCTTGGCGGCGGCCGCGCGGGCCGCCCATTCGCCCTCGGCGCCGGGCGTGTGGTTCTCGGCGCCGCCCGCCCAGGCGTCGTTCGCGAACTCGTGGTCGTCCCAGATGGCGACGATCGGGTGCGCGTGGTGCAGGCCCTGGAGGTCGGCGTCCGTCTTGTACTTGCCGTGCCGGGTGCGGTAGTCGGCGAGGGTGAGGATCTCGTGCTTCGGCTCGTGCGGGCGCACGACGTACTTCGCCTCGGGGTATCCCCCGGAGGCGTACTCGTAGATGTAGTCGCCCAGGTGCAGGATCGCGTCCAGGTCGGTACGGGCGGCCAGGTGGCGGTACGCGGAGAAGTAGCCGGACTCCCAGTTGGCGCAGGAGACCACGCCGAAGCGGACCCCGGCCGTGGTGACGTCGTGCCCCGGCGTGGTCCGGGTGCGGCCGACGGGGGAGACGGTGCCACCCGCGGTGAACCGGTACCAGTACCCGGTCTGCGGCTGGAGCCCGCGCACGTCCACCTTGACCGTGTGGTCGGTGTCGGCGCTGGTGGAGGCGGTGCCACTGGCGACGACCCGGGAGAAGGCCTTGTCCGCGGCCACCTCCCAGCTCACGGAGGTGGCCGGGCCCAGCCCGGAGCCGGGCACGGCCTCGGGGGTCGGGGTGACGCGGGTCCACAGCAGGACCCCGTCGGGCAGCGGGTCGCCGGAGGCGACGCCGTGCAGGAACGCGGGCGCGCTCGCGGCGGCGTGGGCGGCGGGGGCGCCCAGTGCGGCGGCCACCGGGGCGAGGGCGGCCGTGGCGGCCGCGGCGAGAACGACCGTACGGCGGCGGGGGTTCGCCGCGCCGGCGGAGCGCTCGGAGGAGGGATCGAGAAGACTGGTCACGGATGATCACATTACTGACGGGTAGGCCTTTTGGGCCATCCCCCGAAAGGCAACGGGCGGGCGAACTCTGGGAGTTCACCCGCCCGTGTTGCCGGAAATCATCCGGAAATCGGTGGGAAAGAAGCCGGGAAGCGGCTTGGATCAGCCGGCGACGGCCTTGTCGATCGCCGCCGTGAACTGCTCCGCGGTCTGCGGGGTCTCGATCTTCTTGCCGTCCATCTTCAGCGTCGGCGTGCCCTGGACACCGCTCTTGTCGAAGACCTTGGACATCTCGATCGCCCAGCGGTTGTAGGTGCCGTCCTCGACCGCCTTCTTGAACTCGGCGTTGCCCTTGAGCGCCGGAACCTGGTCCGCGACCTTCAGCAGGTACTCGTCCTTGGAGAACTTGTCGTCCCTCTCCTCCGGGTGGTTCTCCGCGGAGTAAAGGGCCGACTTGTACTCCAGGAACGCCTCGGGACTGACGTTCAGGGCCGCGCCCAGCGCGCTCAGGGCGTTCTTCGCGCCGGAGCCGCCGAAGCCCTTGTCCAGGAAGGTGGCGCCGATGAACTGGATCTTGTACTTGCCCGCGTCGACGTCCTTCTTGATCTGCGCGCCGGAGGTCTGCTCGAACTGCGCGCAGACGGGGCAGCGCGCGTCCTCGTAGAGCTCCAGGGTCTTCTTGGCGTCGGCCTTGCCGATGACGACGGTCGTGCCGTTGTCCCCGGTGGTGTTCTTCGGCGCGACCAGCGCCGCGTCCGCGGCCTTGTCCCACTCCGAGGGCTGGTTCGCCTTGACGACCATGTAGCCGATGCCGCCGGCCAGGGCGAGGGCGGCGACGACGGCGCCGGCCACGATCACCTGGCGGCGCGCCTTGTCCTTCTTGGCCTGCTTCTCGCGCTCGATGCGCAGCTTCTCGCGGGCCGCCGCCTTGTTCGCCTGGCTGTTGCGTGCACTCATCGTGATCTCCGTGGGGTGTGGCATGGGCAGGGGGCTGTCGTACGTGCGTCAGGCGCGCGCGAGCGCGCCGGGCACGGGAGGCCCCCGCCGTCCCACGGAGTGCGCGGGGAACCGCGTACGGGCCCCCGCGCCCGGGAGCGCCGGCCACGCCGGCCGCGGCTCCGGCCGGGCGGTCGCCGCCCCGGCCGCGGCCGGCAGCAGCGGCCGGAACGCGAAGGCGGCCACCGCCCGCAGCAGCCGGCCCAGCGCCCGCTCCCCGCGGTGCAGCCACGCGGCGGCCAGCAGCCCGATCGAGACGTGCGCGCCGAGCAGCAGCCAGGGGGCCCACGGCCCGGGCGACGCGAGGAGCGCGGCCGGATCGGCGGCGGGCCCGGTCACCCCGGTCAGCGGCCCGCCCACCGGGGTGCCGCCGCACAGCGCGTCCAGGCCGAGCGCGCGCAGCGGGCCCGAGACCGGGCCGCCCGCGGGGCCGTAGCAGACGTGCTGCCCCGAGGTGAAGACGGTGTCGGCGGCCAGCTCCAGCGGCACGAGCAGCCCGGCGATGGAGCCGAAGCCCCGCTCGCGCCCGGCGAGCGCGTAGGCGATGGTGAACACGGCGGCGAAGGCCCCGCCCACCAGCGCGGGCGGCAGCGGGACCCGGGACATCAGGACGTGCGAGCCGGCCGAGAGCAGCACGACGAGCGCGCTGAACAGCGCGGCCCTCAGCCCCCGGAGTCTCACCCCTGATACGTCCATCGCCGCGAGTGTGCCACGTGAGCCTGTGAGAGCGGGCCGCAGGTCGGCACTACGGCGTGATGCGGCCGTTGCGGAAGAGGTCCACGAAGATCTGGTGGTCCGAACGCGCCCGGGCCCCGTAGGCGTGGGCGAAGTCGACGAGCAGCTCCGCGAAGCCCTCCTCGTCGGCGGCGATCGCCGCGTCGATGGCCCGCTCCGTGGAGAAGGGCACCAGGGACTGGCCGCTCTCGGCCTCGTCGGCCGAGGCGTGCATGGTGGCGGTGGCCCGGCCGAGGTCCGCGACCACCGCCGCGATCTCCTCCGGGTCGTCCAGGTCGGACCAGTCCAGGTCCACCGCGTACGGGGAGACCTCGGCCACCAGCTGCCCGGCGCCGTCCAGCTCGGTCCAGCCCAGCCACGGGTCGGCGTGCGCCTGGAGGGCGCGCTGCGAGATCACCGTGCGGTGGCCCTCGTGGCGGAAGTACTCCCGCACCGCCCGGTCCGTGATGTGCCGCGACACCGCCGGGGTCTGCGCCTGCTTGAGGTAGATCACGACGTCGTTCTCCAGGGCGTCGCTGTGCCCTTCCAGCAGGATGTTGTAGGAGGGCAGGCCGGCCGAGCCGATGCCCACGCCCCGGCGGCCCACCACGTCCTTGACCCGGTAGGAGTCCGGGCGCACGAGGGACTCCTCCGGCAGGGTCTCCAGGTAGCCGTCGAAGGCGGCCAGCACCTTGTAGCGGGTGGCCGCGTCCAGCTCGATGGCCCCGCCGCCCTCGCTGAAGCGGCGCTCGTGGTCGCGGATCTCGGTCATCGAGTCGAGCAGGGAGAAGCGGGTGCGGGAGCGGGCGTCGCGCAGGGCGCCCAGCAGGGGGCCGTCGGCGGTGTCCAGGGTGAAGGAGGGCACTTCCTCGTTCTTGGCGCCCGCGGCCAGCTGGTGGATGCGCTCCCGGTAGGCGACCGCGTAGGTCCGCACCAGGGCGCTGATCTGCTCGTCGCTGAGCGCCTTGGTGTAGCCGATCAGGGCGACGGAGGCGGCGAAGCGCTTGAGGTCCCAGGTGAAGGGGCCGACGTAGGCCTCGTCGAAGTCGTTGACGTTGAAGACCAGGCGCCCGTTGGCGTCCATGTACGTGCCGAAGTTCTCGGCGTGCAGGTCGCCGTGGATCCACACCCGGCCCGTACGGTCGTCCAGGTAGGGGCCGCCGTGCCGCTCCCGCTCCAGGTCGGCGTAGAAGAGGCAGGCCGTGCCCCGGTAGAAGGCGAAGGCCGAGGCCGCCATCTTGCGGAATTTGACCTGGAAGGCGGCGGGGTCGGCGGCGAGGAGCTCACCGAAAGCGGTGTCGAACACATCGAGTATCTGCTCGGCGCGCTGCTCGTCGGTCGTCTCGGGAACCGCCATGGCGGATGCCTCCTGGTGCACGGGTGGTACGGGTTCTGACCGACTGGACGTCGGACACGTGTTCCTGGTTCTGCAACGCCCGACCGTATCGCTCCGTGCCCCGGAAGTGTCACCCGTGGGACGTAGGATTCATAGCTGCCGCCCCTCTCGCCCCCGGAGGCCCCCACCGTGTCAAAGACGCCGTTCACGCACCTGCACGTCCACACCCAGTACTCGCTGCTGGACGGTGCCGCACGGCTGAAGGACATGTTCGCGGCCTGCAACGAGATGGGCATGACGCACATCGCCATGTCCGACCACGGCAACCTGCACGGGGCCTATGACTTCTTCCACACCGCCCAGAAGTCCGGCATCACCCCGATCATCGGCATCGAGGCGTACGTCGCGCCCGAGTCCCGGCGCAACAAGCGGCGCATCCAGTGGGGCCAGCCGCACCAGAAGCGGGACGACGTCTCCGGTTCCGGCGGTTACACGCACAAGACGATCTGGGCGGCGAACGCCACCGGCCTGCACAACCTCTTCCGGCTGTCCTCCGACGCGTACGCCGAGGGCTGGCTCACCAAGTGGCCGCGCATGGACAAGGAGACCATCTCCAAGTGGTCGGAGGGCCTGATCGCCTCCACCGGCTGCCCCTCCGGCGAGCTCCAGACCCGACTGCGCCTCGGCCAGTTCGACGAGGCCCTGAAGTCGGCCTCCGAGTACCAGGACATCTTCGGCAAGGACCGGTACTTCCTGGAGCTGATGGACCACGGCATCGAGATCGAGCGCCGGGTCCGCGACGGCCTGCTGGAGATCGGCAAGAAGCTCGGCATCCCGCCGCTGGTGACGAACGACTCGCACTACACCTACGCGAGCGAGGCCGGCGCCCACGACGCCCTGCTCTGCATCCAGACCGGCAAGAACCTCTCGGACCCCGACCGCTTCCGCTTCGACGGCTCCGGCTACTACCTGAAGTCCACGGACGAGATGTACGCCATCGACTCCTCGGACGCCTGGCAGGAGGGCTGCGCCAACACGAAGCTGGTCGCGGACCAGATCGACACCGAGGGCATGTTCAAGTTCCGGAACCTGATGCCGAAGTTCGACATCCCGGACGGCTACACCGAGGTCACCTGGTTCCGCGAGGAGACCATGAAGGGGATGCACCGCCGCTTCCCCGGCGGGATCCCGGACGACCGCATGAAGCAGGTCGAGTACGAGATGGACACGATCATCTCGATGGGCTTCCCGGGCTACTTCCTCGTGGTCGCCGACTTCATCATGTGGGCCAAGAACCAGGGCATCGCGGTCGGCCCCGGTCGAGGCTCCGCGGCCGGCTCGATCGTCGCCTACGCCATGGGAATCACCGACCTCGACCCGATCCCGCACGGCCTGATCTTCGAGCGCTTCCTCAACCCCGAGCGCGTCTCCATGCCCGATGTCGACATCGACTTCGACGAGCGTCGGCGCGTCGAGGTGATCAGGTACGTCACCGAGAAGTACGGCGCCGACAAGGTCGCCATGATCGGCACCTACGGCACCATCAAGGCCAAGAACGCGATCAAGGACTCCGCGCGCGTCCTCGGCTACCCGTACGCCATGGGCGACCGGCTCACCAAGGCCATGCCCGCCGACGTCCTCGGCAAGGGCATCCCGCTCTCCGGCATCCTCGACCCGCAGCACCCCCGCTACGGCGAGGCCGGCGAGATCCGCGGGATGTACGAGAACGAGCCGGACGTGAAGAAGGTCATCGACACCGCCCGCGGCGTCGAGGGCCTGGTCCGCCAGATGGGCGTGCACGCCGCCGGCGTGATCATGTCCAGCGAGACGATCACCGACCACGTGCCCGTCTGGGTGCGGCACACCGACGGCGTCACCATCACCCAGTGGGACTACCCGAGCTGCGAGTCGCTCGGCCTGCTGAAGATGGACTTCCTCGGCCTGCGCAACCTCACGATCATGGACGACGCCGTCAAGATGGTGAAGGCCAACAAGGGGATCGACATCGACCTCCTGGCCCTGCCGCTCGACGACCCCAAGACCTTCGAACTGCTCGGCCGCGGTGACACCCTCGGCGTGTTCCAGTTCGACGGCGGCCCCATGCGCTCCCTGCTGCGCCTGATGAAGCCCGACAACTTCGAAGACATCTCCGCCGTGTCGGCCCTCTACCGGCCGGGCCCGATGGGCATGAACTCGCACACGAACTACGCCCTGCGCAAGAACAAGCAGCAGGAGATCACCCCGATCCACCCCGAGCTGGAGAAGCCGCTCGAAGAGGTGCTCGCGGTCACCTACGGCCTGATCGTCTACCAGGAGCAGGTGCAGAAGGCCGCTCAGATCATCGCCGGCTACTCGCTCGGCGAGGCCGACATCCTGCGCCGCGTCATGGGCAAGAAGAAGCCCGAGGAGCTGGCGAAGAACTTCGTCATCTTCGAGGAGGGCGCCCGCAAGAACGGCTTCACCGACGCGGCGATCAAGGCCCTCTGGGACGTGCTGGTCCCCTTCGCCGGCTACGCCTTCAACAAGGCCCACTCGGCCGCGTACGGCCTGGTCTCCTACTGGACCGCCTACCTCAAGGCCAATTTCCCGGCCGAGTACATGGCCGGTCTGCTCACCTCGGTCAAGGACGACAAGGACAAGTCCGCGATCTACCTGAACGAGTGCCGCCGCATGGGCATCAAGGTGCTCCCGCCGAACGTGAACGAGTCGGAGCCGAACTTCGCCGCCCAGGGCGACGACGTGATCCTCTTCGGCCTCACCGCCGTCCGCAACGTCGGCCAGAACGTCGTCGAGTCGATCATCAAGACCAGGAAGGCCAAGGGGAAGTACTCCTCCTTCCCCGACTTCCTCGACAAGGTCGAGGCCGTCGTCTGCAACAAGCGGACCGTCGAGTCGCTGATCAAGGCCGGCGCCTACGACGAGATGGGCCACACCCGCAAGGGCCTGGTCGCCCACCACGAATCCATGATCGACAACGTGGTCGCGGTCAAGCGCAAGGAGGCCGAGGGCCAGTTCGACCTGTTCGGCGGAATGGGTGACGAGGACGGCAGCGACGAACCCGGCTTCGGGCTCGACGTGGAGTTCTCCGACGTCGAGTGGGAGAAGTCCTACCTGCTCGCCCAGGAGCGCGAGATGCTCGGCCTCTACGTCTCCGACCACCCGCTCTTCGGCCTGGAGCACGTCCTCTCCGACAAGACGGACGCCGGCATCTCCCAGCTCACCGGCGGCGAGCACTCCGACGGCGCCGTCGTCACCATCGGCGGCATCATCTCCGGCCTCCAGCGCAAGATGACCAAGCAGGGCAACGCCTGGGCCATCGCCACCGTCGAGGACCTGGCCGGCTCCATCGAGTGCATGTTCTTCCCCGCGACCTACCAGCTCGTCTCCACCCAGCTGGTCGAGGACACCGTCGTCTTCGTCAAGGGCCGCCTCGACAAGCGCGAGGACGTCCCCCGCCTGGTAGCCATGGAGATGATGGTCCCCGACCTCTCCTCCGCCGGCACCAACGCCCCCGTGGTCCTCACCATCCCCACCGTCAAGGTCACCCCGCCGATGGTGACCCGTCTGGGGGAGATCCTGCGCCACCACAAGGGCAACACCGAGGTACGGATCAAGCTCCAGGGGCCGCGCACCACCACCGTGCTGCGCCTCGACCGGCACCGCGTCCAGCCCGACCCGGCCCTCTTCGGCGACCTCAAGGTGCTGCTCGGACCGTCCTGCCTGGCCGGATGACGCCGTAGCCGCACACACGCGAGGGCCTGCCCGGTCGACCCGGGCAGGCCCTTTTTCGTCACTGAGCGCGCAGTACGCGCGTCAGTCGCGCGTCCGCCGTCGTCAGTTGTGGCCGAACTTCTTTTCCTTGCGCTTGTGGGCCATGTCCATCGGACTCGGCGACGGATTCAGCGACTCGCCGGACGATTCCATGGAGCTCTTCGACGGGTCCTGCGAAGAGCGGGCCTGCTGCTTCGCGGGCTGCTTCTGGTTCTTGTTCTTGGCCATGGGGGGAGCCTCCGAGAGGGTCTAGGGGCCAGGACCGCCTTCACACTCACACAGCGCCAGAAACCGCGCATTTTGGATCATTACTGCGCGTAGCCGGTAGAACCAAAACTTCCGCCACGCCGATGATCGAGTTCCGGCCGTCAACACCCTTGCGGTCGGGCAGACTCGGGGGACCCGCCGAAGAACACAGAGGATTCCCCAGGGAAGAGGTGGAACGCGTGGACCGCTGCGTCGTCCTGGTGGACGCCGGCTATCTGCTGGGCGCCGCCGCGAGCCTTCTCGCAGGGGAGCCCTCGCGCTCCCGGATCACCGTCGACCACGCCGCCCTCATCCAGGGGCTGCGCGAACGCGCCGAGGCCGACACCGAGCAGCCCCTGCTGCGCATCTACTGGTTCGACGGCGCACCCGACCGGGTGCCGCAGCCCGAGCACCGGCGGCTGCGCGTCATGCCCCGGGTGACCGTCCGGCTCGGCGCCCTGACCCGCAGCGACGGCCGCTGGGCGCAGAAGGGCGTCGACGCGGCCATGCACGCCGAACTCACCGAACTCGCCCGCAACCGGGCCTGCTCCGACGTGGTCCTGGTCACCGGCGACGGAGACCTGCTGCCCGGCCTGATGTCCGCCAAGGAACACGGCGTCGCCGTCCACCTGTGGGCCGTACAGGCCGCCGACGGGGACTACAACCAGTCCGAGGACCTCGTGGCCGAGGCCGACGAACGCCGCGTCCTCGACCGGGCGTGGATCACCCGCGCCGTCCGAGCCAAGGACCTCGCCGGACTCTGCGCCCCGCCGACCGTACCGCGCCCCGACATCGCCGCGATCCTCTCCGCCCCGCTGCCCGAGGCCGCCCTCGCCGAAGCCGCCCGCAACGGCGCCGCCGCCGGGGACGAGGAGCCCGAAGGAGTTCCCGTACCGGCTCCGGCCAACGGCGGCGGCAAGACCGTACCCACCCCCAAGGACCTCGCCGGCGCCCTGCGGGCACCCGGCCAGCAGGCCGGACCGCCGCCGGCGGCCGCCGGGCACCCCGGGGTCGCACAGCCCGCCGGAAGCGCCCTGCGCTGGTCCTCCGACAAGGGCTGGATCGACCGGTCCGGACCGCTCGGCGAACCCGCCGAGACCGCCTCGCTGCCCACCCTCGCCCAACTCACCAGCGCCGAACAGCGATGGGCGGACCGCGAGGAGGACATCACCACCGTCGGCGGTGACCCGTTCGAAGTCGGACAGGTCTTCGCCCGGCGCTGGATGGAACGGCTCCCCGAGACCGTGCACCTGCAGAAGCTCGCCACCATGTACCCGCGCATCCCGCACCGCATCGACGGCGAGCTGCTGCGCTACGCCGCCCGGTTCGGGCTGCTCGCGCACAAGGACGACCAGATCGACGAGCACGACCGTTACGCCATCCGGGCCGGCTTCTGGCGGGAGATCGACGTGCGCGCCGCCGCCGAACACGTGGTCGCCGTACCCGCGGCGGGCCCGGTGGGCCTCTCCCTGGGACCCGCGGGCGCGGCGACCCCGGCGGCCGAGTAGGGCCGGAAGCCGCGTAGGCTGCTCCCTCGTGAGTACGGGCACGGCGCAACACCAGAGCAGTACGGCGGCAGCCGCGGGAGGACCCGCCGACGTCGTCTGCGCGGTACGTGACCTGGTCAAGACGTATCCCGCGGTACGCGGCCGGCGCGGGGCCCCCGCCCTGCCCGAGACCCGCGCCAACGACGGGATCACCCTGGACGTGCGGCGCGGCGAGATCTTCGGCCTGCTCGGCCCCAACGGCGCCGGCAAGTCCACCCTGGTCCGCCAGCTCACCGGGCTGATGCGCCCCGACGCGGGCAGCGTCACCCTCCTCGGCCACGACCTCGTACGCCACCCCGAGCGGGCGGCCCGGCTGCTCGCCTACCTGGGGCAGGAGTCCACCGCCCTCGACGAGCTCACGGTGGCCCTGGCCGCCGAGACCACCGGACGGCTGCGCGGACTGCCGCTGCGCGCGGCGCGGGCCGCCCGCGACGAGGTCCTGGAGGAGCTCGGGCTGACCGGGATCGCCGGCCGGCCCCTGAAGAAGCTCTCCGGCGGGCAGCGGCGCCTCGCCTGCTTCGCCGCCGCACTGGTGGGGGAGCGGCCGGTGCTCATCCTCGACGAACCCACCACCGGGATGGACCCCGTGGCCCGGCGGGCCGTCTGGACGGCCGTCGACCGGCGGCGCGCGCAGCACGGCGCGACGGTCCTGCTGGTCACCCACAACGTCATCGAGGCCGAGACCGTCCTCGACCGGGTCGCCGTCATCGACCAGGGCAAGGTCATCGCCTGCGACTCCCCGGCCGGACTGAAGGCCACCGTCTCGGGCGAGGTCCGGCTCGAACTGGTGTGGCGCGAATCCGCTCCGCTGGGGGTGCCGGAGGTCGAAGCGTTGCGCGAGCTCGCCACCGAGTCCGGGCGGCGATGGGTGCTGCGGCTCGGGCCCGACGAGGCGCGGGCGGCGGTCGCCGCCGTGACCGGCGGGCCCGCCTTCGCCTCGCTGGACGACTTCACGCTGGCCACGCCGAGCCTGGAGGACGTGTACCTCGCGCTCGGCGGGAAGACGAAAGGGCTGGTGAAGCAGTGAGCGACAGTCCGGCAGGCACTGCCTCCCCGATCACCGCCCCTGCGGCCGACGCCGCCGTGGCCGACGCCCTCCCGTCCGAGGCGGGCTCCCTCCGGCAGCCCGCCTCCGCGCCGCTGGCCGCGCGGGCCGGGCTCCTGCCGGCGCTGGCCGCCGTGTACCGGGCGCAGCTGTCCCGGGCCCGGGTGGCGCGCATTCCGCTGCTCTTCGTCGCCACCTTCCAGTCCGTCGGCATCATGATCCTGATGCGGGGGGTGGTGGACGGCGGCTCGGAGGCCCGGGCCGTCGTGGCCGGCTCCTCCGTGCTCGTCGTCGCCTTCGTCGCGCTCAACCTGCTCGCGCAGTACTTCGGGCAGCTGCGGGCGGGCGGCGGGCTCGACCACTACGCCACCCTGCCGGTGCCGCCCGCGTCGGTCGTGCTGGGCGCGGCCGCCGCGTACGCCTCCTTCACGCTGCCGGGGACGCTGGTCACGGCGGTCTTCGGGTGCGTGCTGTTCGGGCTGCCGATGGGCGGGCTGTGGATCCTGCTGGCGGTGGTACCGCTGGCCGGGGCCGCGCTCGCCGGACTCGGCGCGGCGCTGGGGCTGCTGGCGCCGCGGCAGGAGCTGGCCACGCTGGCCGGGCAGCTCGGCATGTCGGCGGCGCTGCTGCTGGGGGTGCTGCCGCCCGAACGGATGCCGGACGTGATCGTGTGGGCGCGGGACCTGCTGCCGTCCACGTACGGGGTGGAGGCCTTCGCCCGTACCTTCACGCCCGAGCCGGACTGGGCCGCCGTCGCCGTCGACCTGGGGGTGTGCGGGGCCGTGGGCGTCCTCTCACTCGCCGTCGCCACCTGGGCGTACCGGCGGGCCGCGGTCCGCTGACGCCGGTGGCGCCCGCGCCGGGCACACCTGGCACGATGTGGGGGTGACCGAAGCCGTGACCCCCCCGTCCCCCGCCGACCCGCCGTCGCTCCCGCCCGAGAAGCCGGGCGCCGGTGTGGGCATCACCCCGGCCGACGTCCGCGACGGGGCCGCCGTGGCCCTGGCGGTCGGCGTGGCCGGTGTGCTCCTCGCCGTGCTGTGGGCGTGGCTGGCGCCGCGGGTGCAGTACGTCTCCAACGGGGAGGCCGTGTTCCTGCGCAACGGCGAGGGCGAGGGACGCATGGGGACCGACGGGACGTTCTTCCTGCTGGCGGCCGGACTGGGCGCGCTGAGCGGCGCCGGTGTGTTCCTGTGGCGGCGTGCCGGCGGCGTGCCGCTGGTCATCGGGCTCGCGGTGGGATCCCTCTTCGCGGGGCTCGTGGGATGGCGGCTGGGCCTCGTCCTCGGGCCGACGTCGAACCTGGTCGCCGCGGCGCGGCAGGCCGGCAAGGGCGTCCCCTTCGACGCGCCGCTGCAGTTGCTGGCGCATGGGGTGCTGTTGGCGTGGCCGATGGCCGCGGTCCTGGTCCACCTGGCCCTCACGGCCCTGTGGACCCCCCGGGACGACCCGGACCCGTCCCCCGAGTGGTCCGTCTACCCGCCGCCGCACGTCCACGCGGACCCGTCCGCCGCCCCGGAGCCTCCGCGCCCCTGACCGGGCCGGCCGCCGCGGTTGCCTGCGGCTCGACGCCCCGGGGCTCCGCCCCGCACCCCGCGCCTCAAACGCCGGCGGGGCTGGCTCTTGCTGCTGCCGTCCGCCTGGTGCGGCTCAAAGATCGGGGCTCCGCCCCGTACCCCGCTCCTCAATCGCCGGAGGAGCTGGATTTGCCTGGCGTCAGCCGCTGCCTGCGGGTAGGGGGCACAACCGGCCTCGCCGGCGATTGAGGCGCGGGTCTGGGCGGAGCCCAGGGTGCCGCGCAGCGGCACGTCGGCCCCGGCGCGCCGCAGGCTACGGGCGGGCCACCGGGGCCAGGACCGCGTCCGTGAGGGTGCTCAGGTCCGACGGGGAGAGTTCGACCTCCAGACCGCGGCGGCCCGCCGAGACGCAGATCGTGGCGTGCCGCGAGGCCGAGGCGTCCAGGACCGTCGGAAGGCGGCGCCGCTGCCCCAGCGGGGAGATGCCGCCCCGCACGTAGCCCGTGGTCCGTTCCGCCAGCGCGGGATCCGCCATCGCCGCCCGCTTGCCGCCGACCGCCGAGGCCAGCGCCTTGAGGTCGAGGGAACCCGAGACGGGGACCACCGCCACGGTCAGGGCCCCGTCCACGTCCGCGACCAGCGTCTTGAAGACCTGCTCCGGCGAGACGCCGAGCGCCTGCGCCGCCTCCTCGCCGTACGAGGGGTGCGACGGGTCGTGGTCGTAGGAGTGCGTGGTGAAGGGGACCCCCGCCGCCGTGAGGGCGACGATCGCGGGGGTGCCGGACGTCTGCTTCGGCTTCTTCGCCATCAGGTCGCGATCAGTTCGGGCTCGTCGGCGAGCGGGTCAGGTCCACCGCCGGCAGCGACGGGAGGTGGCGGATCACCGCGGTCTCGGTGCGCAGGAGTTTCAGCTCCTCCGCCAGCCGGGTCGCCGTGTCGGGGGCCTGGAGCAGGCGCTGCTTCGCCGGGATGTCCAGCACCGCCGCCGCTGCCACCAGGTAGGACACCACCGACGGCTCGTCGGGGAGTTCCGCGCCCGTCAGGGACCGCTCGCGCGCTCCGGCCAGCCGCTTCTGGTAGTTGCGGAAGGCCCGCAGCACCCCCTCGGCCAGCGCGCCCGCGCCGTCCCCGGCGTCCTCGGGGAGCTCCTCCAGCTCCGCCGTCAGGAACGGGCCCGACGCGTCCACCGAGAGCAGGCGCACGCGGGTCGTGCCCGTCGCCAGTACCTCGAAGCTGCCGTCCTCCCGCTCCCGGATCGTCGCCGCGTCCGCGATGCAGCCCACCCGGTGGAAGGCCTGGATCGGGTCCGCGCCGAAGCCCGCCGCGGGTCCCCGTTCCGGGACGGCGGTCTGGTCCGGCAGGCCGGGCGCGGTGGGGGCCACCTCCCGGCCGTCGCGGATCGCCACGACGGCGAACCGGCGAGGCTCGTCCGAGCTCCCCTTCAGCAATTCGCGCATCATGGCGCGATAACGCTCCTCGAAGACGTTCAGCGGGAGGACGAGTCCCGGGAACAGCACCGAGTTCAGCGGGAAGAGAGGCAGGCGAACGGTGGTCACGAGGCACAGGGTAATGGCCGGGGGACCGCCCGTGTCACCCCCGCCTCAGGAGGCGCGAGGCGCCCGTGGCCACCGTCGTGGCCAGGATCCATCCCAGGAGGATGAGGGCCGTGGCCCCCCACTGCCAGCCGTCCGACACCTTCCACTGGTCCTGCTGGCCCAGATCGATCACCGGGAGCAGCAGGTCCAGGGCGTACAGGGCGGCGTTCCACTGCGGGTGCTCGTCCTCCTTGATCGGCGGCGGGTCCAGCTGCGAGAACAGCAGGGTGCCCGCCGCCCACAGCACCGCCATCCACAGCGCCGCCCGGCCCGGGCGGTAGCCGTAGACCACGGTCCAGTCCTGGAGGTACCCCCACGCCTTCTGCCCGGCCGGCAGCGTGGCCCGGCGCCGCCGCTGCTTGGCCAGCAGCACCTCGCGCGCGTCCGCGTCCTCGCCACTGGCCCGCAGGACCGCCGCCAGCCGCTCGTACGGCTCCGGCGAGTACTCGGGCGTCGCCGCCTCCAGCCACTCCAGCCGGCGCGACAGCGGGAAATGGCCCCGGGGCGCGAGGTTCTCGTAGACGAAGCCCTCGATCGACACGCCGCCCGGGCCCGGCCAGCTCGTGGAGGTGTCCACCAGCTTGACCACCTTGGCCCCGGACACCACGACCCGCCCGCGCTCCGGCCGCTCGCCCACGAAGCGGAACTCGGGCGTCTGGATCCTGCGCAGCGACAGCTCCTGATCGGCGGCGAGGACGAATCGCGCGCCGTAGAAGTCGATGGCGTCGCCGAAACGGCCGTCGTCCAGCCGCAGCCCGCCCCGGCACTCGAAGCGCTGCGCCCGCCGGCCGCGCACCGGCGTCGGCCCCAGCCCGTACGGGGGAGTGGAGGAGGTCGAACCGGTGGCGTAGTCCAGGGCGATCGACGTCAGGTAGAGGGTGCGCTCGACGGTCAGCTGCGGCGCGTTCAGCGCGTACCGGCCGTTCGGGTTGTGCAGCCGGGCGCCGCGCATGTTCATCGACACGCCGACCTTCGCGCCGCGCAGGCTCACCTCCCCGTACGTCTCCAGCAGCTCGCCCTGGAAGTCCTGCGCGACCGACATCCCGTCGGCGGCGATCGCCCGCCCCTTGGAGTCGCGCTGCACCACGGCCTGGCTGATCAGCAGGTCCGTGCCGATCTGCGCGTCGGTCAGCCGGATCCCGCGCGCCACCCGGCAGCGCGGCAGGTGCAGATCGCCCTCCGTGTGCAGGCGGGACGCCTCCAGCCGCGGTATCGCGCAGTTGACCAGGCGCAGCGTGCCGAACCGGGCCTCGGAGAGCTGGACCTCGCTGTCGAAGCGGCAGGACTGGAGCTCCACGTACGGACCGACCACGCCGCCGGACAGATCGAGTCGCCCCACGATCCGCACGCCGCGCAGCTTCAGCGACGCCACCCGGCCCGGCACCGGCGGCGGCCCGTGGAGCAGCAGCAGCGCCACCACCCGGGCGCGGACGCTGCGCTCCGGGCCCCACACGTGGTCGGCGTGCGGGTCGTCCCGGTCGGCGGAGCGCACGCTCAGATCGCAGACACTGCCCGTGCGGAACGCCTCCCACATGCGGTGCTCGGCGGCGGAAAGATCCGCCGGTTCCCCGCCCGCGCCCGCCTCGGTCATGGCGGCCCCCCTCCGCTTTCCTGATGTGGATCAACGCTATCGGGGGGCTGTGACGTCCGGGACGTGTATCAGCCAGTGATACGGGCGAACGGTGGATCGAGGCGGTCTGAGAGAATTGGGGGGTGATCTCTCGTATCGACCTGCGCGGTGACGCCCTCCCCGAGGGTGGCGCCCTGCGCGATCTGCTGCCCCGTGCCGAGTTCGACGTAGAAGCTGCCCTGGAGAAGGTGCGGCCCATCTGCGAGGACGTCCATCATCGTGGCACGGCGGCGCTGATCGAGTACGCGCAGAAGTTCGACGGGGTGACGCTGGAGCAGGTCAGGGTGCCTGCCGAGGCCCTCAAGACCGCCCTCGACGAGCTCGACCCGGCCGTCCGCGCCGCCCTCGAGGAGTCGATCCGGCGCGCCCGGATCGTGCACCGGGGCCAGCGCCGCACCGAGCACACCACCCAGGTGGTCCCCGGCGGCACCGTGACCGAGAAGTGGGTTCCGGTGGAGCGCGTGGGGCTGTACGCCCCGGGCGGCCGCTCGGTGTACCCGTCCTCCGTCGTCATGAACGTCGTACCGGCCCAGGAGGCGGGTGTCGGCTCGATCGCGCTCGCGTCCCCGCCGCAGAAGGAGTTCGGCGGCCTGCCGCACCCGACGATCCTCGCCGCCTGCGCACTGCTCGGCGTGGACGAGGTCTACGCCGCCGGCGGGGCCCAGGCCATCGCGATGTTCGCGTACGGCACCGAGGAGTGCGCGCCCGCCAACATGGTGACCGGCCCCGGCAACATCTGGGTCGCCGCCGCCAAGCGCTACTTCACCGGGAAGATCGGCATCGACACCGAGGCCGGCCCGACCGAGATCGCGGTCCTCGCGGACTCCACGGCCGACCCGGTCCACGTCGCCGCCGACCTGATCAGCCAGGCCGAGCACGACCCGCTGGCCGCCGCCGTCCTCGTCACCGACTCCGAGGAACTCGCGGCCGCCGTCGAGCGCGAGCTGGAGCCGCAGGTCGCCGCCACCAAGCACGTCGAGGACCGGATCAAGCCCGCCCTCGCCGGCAGGCAGTCCGCCATCGTGCTGGTGCGCGACCTGGAGGACGGCCTCAAGGTCGTCGACGCCTACGGCGCCGAGCACCTGGAGATCCAGACCGCCGACGCGGCCGGCTGGGCCGCCCGCGTCCGCAACGCCGGCGCGATCTTCGTCGGTCCCTGGGCCCCGGTCTCCCTCGGCGACTACTGCGCCGGCTCGAACCACGTGCTGCCCACCGGCGGATGCGCCTGCCACTCCTCCGGCCTGTCCGTGCAGTCCTTCCTGCGCGGCATCCACATCGTCGACTACACGCGCGACGCCCTCGCCGAGGTCACCCACCACGTGGTGACCCTCGCCGAGGCCGAGGACCTGCCCGCGCACGGCGCGGCCCTCAAGGCGCGCTTCGGATGGAAGGTTCCCCAGGCGTGACCGGCATCGACGACCTCCCCATCCGCGAAGAGCTCCGCGGCAAGACCCCCTACGGCGCCCCGCAGCTCGACGTGCCCGTCCAGCTCAACACCAACGAGAACCCGTACCAGCTCCCCGAGGAGCTCGTCCGGCGCATCGCCGAGCGCGTGGCCGACGCCGCCCGCAACCTCAACCGCTACCCCGACCGGGACGCGGTGGAGCTGCGCACCGAGCTGGCCGCCTACCTCACCCGTACGGCCAAGCACCAGGTCGCACGGGAGAACGTATGGGCCGCCAACGGCTCCAACGAGGTCCTCCAGCAGCTGCTCCAGACCTTCGGCGGGCCCGGCCGCACCGCGATCGGCTTCGAGCCCTCGTACTCGATGCACGCCCTGATCGCCCGGGGCACCGGCACGGGCTGGATCTCCGGCCCGCGCCGCGAGGACTTCACGATCGACCTGGAGGCGGCGGAGCAGGCGATCGCCGAGAACGCCCCCGACGTGGTCTTCATCGCCTCGCCGAACAACCCCACGGGCACCGCCGTCGAGGCGGAGACCGTCCTCGCGATCTACGAGGCCGCGCAGGCCGCCAAGCCCTCCCTGGTGATCGTCGACGAGGCCTACGTCGAGTTCAGCCACCGGGACTCGCTGCTGCCCCTCATCGAGGGCCGCCCGAACCTGGTGATCTCCCGGACCATGTCCAAGGCCTTCGGCGCCGCCGGACTGCGCCTGGGCTACCTGGCCGCGCACTCCGCCGTGGTCGACGCCGTCCAGCTGGTGCGCCTGCCGTACCACCTGTCGGCCGTCACCCAGGCCACCGCGCTGGCCGCGCTGGAGCACACCGACACCCTGCTCGGTTACGTCGAGCAGCTCAAGGCCGAGCGCGACCGCCTCGTCATCGAGCTGCGGGCCATCGGCTACGAGGTCACCGAGTCCGACGCGAACTTCATCCAGTTCGGCAGGTTCGAGGACTCCCACACCGCTTGGCAGAAGATCCTCGACCAGGGCGTCCTGGTCCGGGACAACGGAGTGCCGGGCTGGCTGCGGGTCACCGCGGGCACCCCGGCCGAGAACGACGCGTTCCTGGAAGCGGTTCGCGCACTGAAGAAGGAGCAGCAGGCATGAGCCGCATCGGACGGGTCGAGCGCACCACCAAGGAGACCTCGGTCCTCGTCGAGATAAACCTCGACGGCACGGGCAAGGTCGACGTCTCGACGGGTGTCGGCTTCTACGACCACATGCTCGACCAGCTGGGCCGCCACGGCCTCTTCGACCTCACGGTCAAGACGGACGGCGACCTGCACATCGACAGCCACCACACCATCGAGGACACCGCGCTCGCGCTCGGCGCCGCCTTCAAGCAGGCCCTCGGCGACAAGGTCGGCATCTACCGCTTCGGCAACTGCACCGTGCCCCTGGACGAGTCCCTCGCCCAGGTCACCGTCGACCTGTCGGGCCGCCCCTACCTCGTGCACACCGAGCCCGAGAACATGGCGCCGATGATCGGCGAGTACGACACGACGATGACCCGGCACATCCTGGAGTCCTTCGTCGCGCAGGCCCAGATCGCCCTGCACGTCCACGTCCCGTACGGCCGCAACGCCCACCACATCGTGGAGTGCCAGTTCAAGGCGCTGGCGCGCGCCCTGCGCTACGCCGCCGAGTTCGACCCGCGCGCCGCCGGCATCCTTCCGTCCACGAAGGGTGCCCTCTAGCGTGAACGGGCTCAACACCATCCTGATCGTCGTCGGCCTCTTCCTGGCCGGCGGCGTCTACTCCTTCCAGAAGCAGCAGATGCCCAAGTCGGTCGTCGTCCTGCTCGCCATCGGCTCCGCGATGTGCCTGGCCGCCGGAGTCCTGCGAATCCAAGGGATCTGGGAATGAGCGCAGCCACCAAGAACGTCGTCGTCTTCGACTACGGCTTCGGCAACGTCCGCTCCGCCGAGCGGGCCCTCGCCCGCGTCGGCGCGAACGTGGAGATCACCCGCGACTACGACAAGGCCATGGACGCCGACGGACTCCTCGTCCCCGGCGTCGGCGCGTTCTCCGCCTGCATGCAGGGCCTGAAGGACGTACGCGGCGACTGGATCATCGGCCGCCGGCTCTCCGGCGGCCGCCCCGTCATGGGCATCTGCGTCGGCATGCAGATCCTCTTCGAGCGCGGCATCGAGCACGGCATCGAGACCGAGGGCCTGGACGAGTGGCCCGGCACGGTCGGCCCGCTCAAGGCCCCCGTCGTCCCCCACATGGGCTGGAACACCGTCGAGGCCCCGCAGGACAGCCAACTGTTCGCCGGCCTGGACGCCGACGCCCGGTTCTACTTCGTGCACTCCTACGCGGCGCACGACTGGACCCTCGAAGTCACCAACCCGCTGATCCGCGCCCCCAAGGTCACCTGGGCCACCCACGGCGAGCGGTTCGTCGCGGCGGTGGAGAACGGGGCCCTGTGGGCCACCCAGTTCCACCCCGAGAAGTCCGGAGACGCCGGCGCCCAGCTCCTCACCAACTGGATCGAGACCCTGTGATGACCGCTACGCCGAAGACCCTGGAACTCCTGCCCGCGGTCGACGTCCGCGACGGCCAGGCCGTTCGCCTCGTACACGGCGTGTCCGGCAGCGAGACCTCCTACGGCTCCCCGCTGGAGGCGGCCCTCGCCTGGCAGCGCTCCGGCGCCGAATGGCTGCACCTGGTCGACCTGGACGCCGCCTTCGGCACCGGCGACAACCGCGCCCTGGTCGCGGAGATCACCCGCGCCATGGACATCAAGGTCGAGCTGTCCGGCGGCATCCGCGACGACGCCTCGCTCGCCGCGGCCCTCGCCACCGGCTGCACCCGCGTCAACCTCGGCACCGCCGCCCTGGAAACCCCCGAGTGGGCCGCCAAGGCCATCGCCGAGCACGGCGACAGGATCGCGATCGGCCTGGACGTCCGCGGCACCACCCTCAAGGGCCGCGGCTGGACCAGCGAGGGCGGCGACCTCTACGAGACCCTCGCCCGCCTGGACTCCGAGGGCTGCGCCCGCTACGTGGTCACCGACATCGGCAAGGACGGCACCCTCACCGGCCCCAACCTGGAGCTGCTGAAGAACGTCTGCGCCGCCACCGACCGGCCCGTGGTCGCCTCCGGAGGCATCTCCTCCCTCGACGACCTGCGGGACCTGTCCGCGCTGGTGCCGCTGGGCGTCGAAGGCGCCATCGTCGGCAAGGCCCTGTACGCCAAGGCCTTCACCCTGGAAGAAGCACTGGAGGTGGTCTCCGCATGAGCGCCTCGAACGAGGTACGGCGGATCTCCTCGGGCGGTCCCTACGAGGACGCCATCGCGTACTCCCGCGCGGTCCAGCTCCCCAACGGCCTGGTCCTCGTCTCCGGCTGCACCGCGGCCGGGGTGGACGGCCCGTACGACCAGACCGTCACCGCCTTCGGCGTCGCCTTCAAGGCCCTCGCCGAGGCCGGTCTCGGCCCCGAGCACGTGGTGCGCACCCGGATGTACCTCACGCACGCCCGGGACGTCGAGGAAGTGGGCCGCGCCCACAAGAAGCTCTTCGACGAGGTCCGCCCCGCGGCCTCGATGATCATCGTCTCCGGCTTCGTCGACCCCAGCATGGTCGTCGAGGTCGAGGTCGAGGCCTACAAGGGGGAGGCGGCATGACCCTCGCCGTACGAGTCATCCCCTGCCTGGACGTCGACAACGGCCGGGTCGTCAAGGGCGTCAACTTCCAGAACCTGCGCGACGCGGGCGACCCGGTGGAGATGGCCAAGCTCTACGACGCCGAGGGCGCCGACGAGCTCACCTTCCTCGACATCACCGCGTCTTCCGGCAACCGCGAGACCACCTACGACGTGGTGCGCCGCACCGCCGAGCAGGTCTTCATCCCGCTGACCGTGGGCGGCGGCGTCCGCACCGCGGACGACGTGGACAAGCTGCTGCGCGCCGGAGCGGACAAGGTCGGCGTCAACACCGCCGCCATCGCCCGCCCCGAGCTCATCCAGGAGATCGCGGAGCGCTTCGGCCGGCAGGTCCTCGTCCTGTCCGTGGACGCGCGCCGCACCGCCGGCGGCTCCTTCGAGGTCACCACCCACGGCGGCCGCAAGGGCACCGGCATCGACGCCGTCGAGTGGGCGCACCGGGCGGCCGAACTGGGCGCCGGGGAGATCCTGCTGAACTCCATGGACGCGGACGGCACCAAGGACGGCTACGACACGGAGATGATCGAGGCCGTGCGCAAGCACGTCACGGTCCCCGTGATCGCCTCGGGCGGCGCCGGCAAGCTGTCGGACTTCGCGCCGGCGGTGGCGGCCGGGGCGGATGCCGTGCTGGCGGCGTCGGTGTTCCACTTCGGTGATCTGCGGATCTCCGAGGTCAAGGGCGCCCTGCGTGAGGCGGGGCACCCGGTCCGCTGATCCTCCGGGTGCGGGTGCGGGTTCCGCTGCGCGGAGCCGGTCCCCGCCCCGCCCTTTCTCCGTTTCCCGGGGCTCCGCCCCAGACCCCGGACGGGCGCTTCGCGCCCGCGCCTCAAACGCCGGCGGGGCTGGATCTTCCAGCCCCGCCGGCGTTTGAGGCGCGGGG
>NZ_JBIWFI010000031.1:0-106379 GCF_044762985.1 Streptomyces sp. NPDC096339
CCTGGCGGACCGGCCGGGCCCCGGAGCCGCGGATCTCCGCACTGCGCGCGGACGGTTTCGCCGTGGCCTCCGGCCCGGACCGCAGCGGCCTCGTCCCCTTCCTCCAGCGAGCAGCCGATCCGGTGCCCGCCGATGCCGAAGAGTGCGCCACGCACACCGTCGCCGCCGATGACACCAACCGGCTTCCCCGCCTGCTGACCCTGCTCGCCGGACAGGGGCCGCTGCCGGTGCCCGACGAGGCCGTGGACCTGTTCCGCTGGCGCACCGGGGTGCCGCGCCCGATCGCCGCCCTGGTCCTCGACGGATTCGCCGGCAGCGACGACTACGGTGCACACCGCAAGCTGGTCCGCTCCAAGCCGTACAAGGCCGACCAGAACACCTTCTACGCGTACGACGAGTTCCGGCGACAGCTCGGGCCGGCCGGCCGGCGCACCGTGCTCGCCGCCGCTCTGCCCGGCGACCCCGCAGAACTCTGGGCACCCGGCGGGATGACCGCGGCCGCGGAACGCATGGCCGTGGCCTGGACCCAGCTGCTCGGTGGCGCCCCGTACACCGATGACGGCAGCCATGCCGCTGCCCTCGCCGCGGACCACGGACTCCCGGAGATCTGGGCCACGGCCCTGCTCACCGGCCGCCTCAAGAAACCTCTGGAGGCCGACGGCATACAGGCCGCCGCCACCGCTGTCGCCTGGGCGCTCGCCGAACGCCCGGTAGAAGACCCCGCCGCGCAGGGTGCTCGCGTCCTGCTCGGCGGCCTTACGGACCTGCCCGCCGATCTGCTCACCGCTCTGCGCAGGCTGGCGGACCGGTCCGCCACCACCCCCGTTCCGCCTGGCCAGTACGAGACCAACCCGCTGTTCAGCGCCCCGGACCTGGTGGACGAGGTGGCGGCGGCTCTCGGCGTCAGCCGTGACGCGGCCGCCCTCCAGCTCCAGCTGCACGCTTTCGACCGCCCGGCCGACCGCACCGTCCGCCGCTGGAACTCCTGGTCCGTCGACCATTACCGCGCCGTCCGCAAGGAGCTGACCGCCGCGAAGGCCCCGCGCCCCAAACCCGCCGCCCCGGCAGAAGCCTCCGCCGCGGTCCCGGCACCCGCGCACGAGCGGTTCACCCGAGCCTGGTCGGACAGGTTCGGCACGGCCGGAAACGAAGGTGTGACGCCTTCCGATGTGGGGGTCTGATGGGTCAGGCATCACGCCGGAAGGCAGAGAGCCGCGTGCGGCCGACGGCGGTGACGGAGATCTCCGTGTCTGCGGTAGGTGTGTGAGGCGTTTTGGCTGGTAGTGGGGTCGGTGGCGCTGTGGGTTGTCGTTTTGTCGGTGAAGGTTGTTGTCGTTTCCCAGTGAAGTAGAGGCAGCCCGGGTGACGGCGGAGGGATCGGTGGGCGGGGTGATCTCGCACGGGGTGGCGTAGTACGGGATGCCGGGCGGGCTCCTGGGATCGGGCATTGCCCCGCCACCGTGGGTGATGCGATCACGGCTGCGACGGCCGCGGCCACTGAGGCCGCGCCCGTCTGACCGCCGATGGTGGCTGCGGTCTCCCTTGTGGGCTCTTGGCTCCTACTACGTGGGTGTAGGGAGGTCTGCGGGCTGTGGGGGCGTGGTGCCGGTGAAGGGGCACCGGGCGTTCTGGGGTGTTCGGGGATCGGCGGCGGAGGCTGGTGTCCCGGCGGGACGGGGGCGGCGGCCGGGCGGGTGGTCGGTGATATCGAGGGTGAGCTTGTGGGGTTGGAGGATGGTGCGGGTGCTGAAGACGGGCGTGGTGCCCGGGGTGCGGGTGATCTGGTAGCTGCTGGTGAGGGTGGCGGTGGTGATGGTCATCGCGACGGTGGCGAAGTGGGTTCCCAGGCAGGTGCGCGGTCCGCCGCCGAAGGGCATGAACGCGTACTTGGGCAGCGGATCGGCGGGGGAGCGGTCGGTCCAGCGGCTGGGGCGGAACGCGGTCGGCTGGTGGTAGTGGCGGGGGTCGCGCTGGAGGACGAAGGGGCTGACGGCGACGCGCTGCCCGGGGCGCAGGGGGTAGCCGGCGAGTTCGGTGGGCTCTTCGACGGTCCTTTCGATCAGCCACAGGGGCGGGTACAGCCGGAGTGTCTCCTTCACGACGGATTGCGTGACGGCCAGGCGCGGGACGTCGGTGGCGGTCGGGAGGCGGCCCGCGAGTTCGCGTTCGGCCTCGTCCCGTACCTGCCGGCGGATGTGGGGGTGCTGGTCGAGGAGGAGGAACAGCCAGGCGAGTGCCGCGGCGGTCGTCTCGTGGGCGGCGAACAGGTTGGCGACGATGATGCTGGTGGCTCCTTGAGGGGTGATGGCGCCTTCGTCACGGGCGGTGTTGAGCAGGTCCGCGACCACGTGCGGGGAGCCGTCGCGGTGTGTCGCCCGCCGGTGGTCGATCAGGCGGGATACCTCGGCCGCCAGGTCGCGGTTGACGCGGTGCAGGCGCCGCCCGCGCAGGACGCGCCAGCGGGCGGGCAACGGCAGTACGGGGGGCAGGAGCGCGTCCTGCAGCTGGGCCAGGAGGGCGGGAACCCTGCCGGTATCGGGCCCCAGGCAGAACTCGGCGATGAGGTGTGCGCTGAGGTCCTCCAGTGCGGGGATTGCTTCGACCGTGCCGCGCGCTCGCCAGGCCTGTGCGTGCCGGGCGGCTGTGGCCGCGAAGCGGTCCTCGGCGGCGCGCATGCTGGTGCGGTTCAGGCCGCGTCCCGCCAGGCTGCGGGCCCGCATCCATAGGGCCAGGTCCTCGGATGCTCGGCCTCCGTCGGTCTCCTCGCCCAGAAGGTCGCGGCTGATGGCATACGTGGTGTTGGTGTGCTTGAAGACCTCCTCGGCGAGGACCGGCGAGTTCGCGAGGTACAGGCCGTCGTCGACGCGTACGAGGTCGCCGTACTGCTGCTGGTGGAGCAGGAAGCCGAGCTGGTCGCGTTCGAAGGCGCGTCGGTTGCCGTGCCGCCCGGCCCCGGCGGGGCCGGGCGGCACGCGGAGCAGCGTCACGGCTACTGACCCTGTACGTAGTAGTAGTAATACGCACTGCCACGATCTGTACCGAGCGTGGTGAGCGGGCTGGTGCGCTGGATTCTCGCCCCGGAAGGGTCATTGGCCAAGGGGGCCGCGTTCGAGGCGGCGAAGGCCGATCCTCCGCCGACGAGCGCGGCGACGGCGGAGATCGCGATGAGGAGCGACTTGCGCAGGGGGATCAGGGCAGCCATGGGTGGTTCCTTTCAAAGGTGCCGGGCGGTGTTTCCGCCTGGTCTGTTGCCTCCATTCCGCCCTGGGCAGCTGCCGGGGGCACGTCACGAGGAGATGGGACATGACTTCGGCCTCCGCGTCTGGCACAATGACCCGCCCTCTACCCCGTTCCTGCCCGCCGCCCCGCCGGCCCCGGAAAACAGCGAAACCGGCTCCGAAACCACCGGAGAAGGCCGTCTGGCCTGTGTGCACGGTCCACTACCGGCGCCCATGGGCTGCACCTGGCCCCGAGCGGATGTACGGGTGCCCGTATATCCGCTCCACACCCAGAGGACCATCGAGGGAAGGAGGAGGAATGTCTGCCTCCCGGCTACGGTCTGCGCGAACTCCAGCCTCCACGCCGGCCATTGGAGCAGTCTCGGCAGCCGGCGAGTGGAGCAGGACAGAGGCCGGCCCGGACCCTGCTCAGGTTTGCCGGGTGCCAAGCAGCTTCACCGATCGTTGACATCTGTCGCCGGTCAGTGGAACTGAGCAGTCGTCATGCTTCTGACCTGGGGTCGTGCAGTTTGGCTGAGGGGGTTGACCGGCGCTGAGAGGGTCGCGCGGCAGCGGATCCGGCTGCAGGCCGTCGTTCCCGGTCTTCACCGACCTCCTCGACGGGGAGGGCCTGGCGGCGCTTGGCCGGGTGTGGCGGTGCCTAGCTCGTGGGGATGCAGGTGTAATGCATGGTGAGGGTAGTGGTGTTGGCGCCGTTCTGGATCACGAGGTAGAAGGACCCGAGGTTCTTGTCGAACGTGCCGCCCACGTGGATGTTCGCCGTTGACCCCGGCGTCAGGGTGCCGGCCGACGGGTTGACCAGTACGCCCTTGGCGTCGCCCCGCTCCGGAAGCCGGCCGCCTGTCGGCAGGGGGCGGGTGAGGGCCACTGCCCGCCAAGTGGCCTTCTGCTTGACGGGTTTCACCTTGACTCCCGCCTGGATCCCGCTGACGCAGGCGACCTTCTCGCCGTCGGACGTAGTGACGTTCTCGGGTTCGAGGGTGCCGGAGATGTAGATGTCGCCCTGGGGCGGTTCCGTCGCCGGGGACGAGTCCGGAGCCGTCGACGGGGTCTTCCCGGCGGGGGGCTTGCTCTCGTTCTTGCCTGGGCCTGGTGACTTCGCGGGGCCCTGCCCCTGCGGGTCAGGTGGCGCCCCCTCGTCCCCGATGCAGCCCGCCGTCATCGACAGCAAGCCCATGACCGCAACCGCCATGCCGACCCGAATGCGCCGTCGTCGCATGCCGACACCCCCCAGTGTGTGGTCCCGAATGGAGTGTGGCCGAAAAGAGGTGATCCTCTCAAGAAGCAGACAGCCAGGTTGAGTTCATGACTGCCCACTCGGCGTGGACCTCCCGCTGATCCACCGGGCCATGGGTGGCGTCGCCCCGGCGCGCACGACCTGCGTGCTGCTCGCGGCGCGCGAGGCGATCGTAGGGGACCGGCCGGCCCGGCGGGAGATCGGCTCTCAGCTCGCGGTCCACATCGAGCGCGGCCTGCGGGCCGCGGCACTTCGGCGACTTCCGCAGCAGCCGCGCACCCGCCCTCTACTGGAGCAGCGGAACTGGGCGCCTGTGATGGCCCACGTCGGCGACTCCGGCGAGATCGTCCTCGCGTCAAGCCCCGACCCGACCGCGGCGAACACCTTCTCCACGGTGCCCAACCAGCACGGCCGGCGTACCGGCGAACCCGTAGCCGTCTCAGCAGGGGTGCGGAGAGCGGAGGCTCCGGGCCTGGACTGGGCAGGCAGGCGACATCCTGGGGCTGGGCATGCCTCACCCCATCACAACCACGCATAGAGCGAACGGCAGGCCGATGATGCCGACGGCCATGAGGCAGCCCATCCGCCCAGACGTTTTGGAGCCGACGAGGCAGCAGAAGCCCGCCATGACGAGGGCGTAGAGAAAAAAGATCGGCCAGATCACCAGTATCGCGGCGCCCATGATGCTCCTCAGATAGGGCCCGATTCGCGTGCACACACGGAGGCCAGGCTCCGACGTGGTGTGACCCTATCCGAAAATCTTGAACGCGTTCAACAATGTTGTCGTGGTGTCTCGCGATGCGGCCTCCTTGGGGGCAGCCGCCGTCAGTACGGCCGACGCGAGAGCGTCACCTGCGGCCTCGATCCCCAGGTCCGGAAGTAGCCGCTCGGGCCTCGGACGAGGCTCGGTGCGTGGCTTGTCGCTGGGATCGGCAAGGATGGCTCCCTGAAGATCGGTGACGAGGGTGGCGGGATTTCTGCTGGCCTTGTCCTACGGGAGGATGACAACCGTGCGGGAAGTAGCACGTCACGAGGTCGGCGAGGACCGGACGGGTCGAGCACTGGAGGACATCAGGGGACGGACCTTCGGCCGCTGGCACGGACTGCGCTACAACAGCCTGTCCATCAAGGGAATTCAGGAGACGGGCGACGAGCTCTTGGACCACGTCGGCGCCCTCACCCTCCAGGATCCGCAATTGGAGGGCGTGCCGGGCCGGCTGGCCCTGCGGACGGCGGCGGAGTGCGCGCTCGGTGTGCTGACGCTCGGTACCTGCCCCGGCGGGGACTTCGAGGTCTTCTTCCCCCTCGTCGGCGAGGAACTCAGCAGCGAGGACTTCGGCTTCGGTGACGCGGTCGACCAGGCGCCCACGGCGCGGGTCTGGGTGGATGCCTTCGCCCTGAGCGTAGTCACCGGGCTGCTGTGGGAGCGGGACCGGGTGATCGGTCCGCTGCTGAGGGAGGACTACGCCCCCATGTTCCACGCGGGGCTGCCGCACTCGTCCTTGAGCTCGGTGTCCGACCCTGCCGAACTCGCCGAGATGGACGCGCTCTGCGGCTACCTCCACCTGGTGGAGACGCCGCGTTCGCCGTGGGTGGCGTCCGGGGTGCCGCCCCTGCGCAAGCCGGCGGAGGAGGAGCGCGCCACGGCTGCCGCGCGGCTCGACGCGGCGGGCCCGCAGACCCCCGACCAGCGACTGCTGCGGGTACTCCTCGACGACGATCGGTCCGCGTTCGAGCAGGCCCTGACCGGCCGTCTCCTCGAACACCGTGACAGTGCCGGTCCGGATGCCGAGCCGAGGACGCTGCTGCCGGTCACCGTCGTGGCTCTGGCGGCGCTCGCCGTACACGCACACGACTGGGAGCTGGACGTGCGCTCCGGCTACCTGCCGACGAGCCTGCTGCGCGCCCCCGGCCAGTAGGGGCGCGCGGTACTCCAGCCGTAGTTCGTGATCTCAATCGGGAGGGGCGCCGAGGAAACAGGTGGCCAGCGTCGATCGCCTGGACGAGATCGACCACGCCATCGGGGGCGTCCGATTCTTCTCCGCCTACCCGAGTCCACCGAGATGGAGGGCATCCTCAATCTCGCTGAGCTTCGCGGAGGACAGGACGCCCGCTCGCTCGATCAGGTCGTCCCGGGACACTGTGGTCAGCCACGTGCAAGGGGCAAAGCCTGGACGCGGGAACGCGATCCGCAGCACGCCTTCAAAGGGCAGTCCGTCCCTGGCGCCTACTGTCACTTCGACGCCCAGGCCGCTGATGTCGACGCCCGCCGGAGCGACGACCTGCATCACCTCTATCCCGGACGCGTCGTCTCCCGACAGCAGTACGACCGGCCGCCGTTCGTCGAACGCGACCCACCAGACTTCGCCACGTTGCACATGTCCTCCTGACACAGGACGGCAGGTGGACGCTGCGCGACCCTGACGCGTTGGGGAGACGGGTGCGGCCATCGTTAATCATCGGTGGGTGAAGACTGAAGATCATCCGATGGCCGCAGGTCACAGCGTAGACCCTGGCCGCTGGTAGGAGTCCTTCCAGTCTGGCAAGGGCCTGGCCGGACTGGAGGAACACCAGGTCAGACGCTGGACGTCCTGGGACCGCTGGGTCACCCTCGCGATGCTCGCCCATGCCCTCCTCGCCGTTGTCCGTGCCGACGAGCACGCCCGCCACCCGAAGCCGGACGAGCTGATACCGCTCACCTGCAACGAGATCCAGCGCCTGTTCAACGCGCTCGTCGTCCGGCTCGTCGACGACACGGCCCACCGGGTTGTCTCGTCCCATTGGCGACGCCGCCACCAGGCACGATCCCAGGCCAGCCACTACCAGCGTTCACCCGCCGCCGGGACGCCAACGACTACGCTGGCTCGCTCTCGGCCGCGCACCAGGGACTTCTCGCAGCCGAGGAGAACGAGATGTTGCACCGGTACATCTTCCCGGGCCGCCACGCTGCCAGAGGCCTGCGCCCTTCGCGAAGCTGCTGCGCGGCTGGCCCGCAGCAATGAAGCCCTTGGCGGGGGAGTGGACATGGAAGCGGAGACGGCCCAGCTGCTGAGTACGCTGCTGCAGGCAGACGTGGTATCCCTTCGCCGCCCGGCCGTCCCACGGCGTTCTCCGTCTGCTGCCAGGGAGAGTACTCACCCCATGACGTGTTCAGGAGCGGCGCGCTCCCGCGCAGGCGGCCCGGTGTGCCCGCTCACCCGTCGCCGGCGACCAGCGGCCGACGACGCCGGGTTCGCCCTGCGGTGAGGGTTCCCGCGCCCGGTCGGCGCGGGGACCCAGGCGTTGCCCGGACGGCGGGGTCAGAACACCTCGCCGTCCGTCTTCAGTTCCAGGCGGACATTGGTGTCGGCCGTGCCGTTGTTCGTCACGCAGGCCGTGTAGTAGCCGGCGCCGGGGAACGTGCCCCACACCGTACGCAGGTCGGCGGCCCAGTTGGTGACCAGGCCCGGGGAGCCGGTGCCGGGGACCGTCACACCGTTGTACTGGAGCTTGAACTTCGCCCCCTGCCCGGTGGCCCGGCCGTCGGCGCGGACCTGGTACGAGGCGTACTGCTGGACGCAGCGCTGCTCGCCCGGGTGGAGTGTGCCGCCGAAGAACTGGCTGGCCGAGGCCGGCCCGGCGGCGCTGAGCAGCGCGGCGGCGCAGGCCGTGGCGACGGAGGCGGCTGCGGTGAGCCGGACGCCGATCCGGCGGCGGGACGTGGTGGTTGCGGGCGTGGACATGGCGATCCCCTCCTGATGGTGTGTGTGGCCCGACCGGGCCCGTGCGCGGCAGGTGGCTGCGGCCGGCGCCGCATCCCCTGTGCCCCGGGTCTGGCTCTCCCCGGGCACTCCTCACCGTAGGAGCGGTCGCCATCCGTCCGACACGCCGGAAAATGACCGACTTCCGTTCAGATCACGCTCGTTGCGCCCCCTCCCCGTCCATCCGGTGGTATTACCGTCCCGTGGGGGGACAGCAGGTATCGCAGCGGATGGCCGACCGCTTCGCCGCGGCGCGGGCCAGGGTGTTCGTGGGGCGGCAGGCGGAGGTGGCGGAGTTCCGCCGGATCCTGGCCGAGGGGTGCGGCGCCGTGGTTCACGTCCACGGCTCGGCGGGGATCGGGAAGTCGACGCTGCTGCACCATTTCGCGTGGCTGGCCGGCAGCGCCGGGCGGCAGGTGACCGTGCTGGTACATGAGCCGGCCGCCGATCCGCCCCTTCCCCGGATCGCGCCCGGCAGCCTCGTCGTGGTTGACGTGCCCGGCGCCGTCCCAGCCGCCGAGCAGCTGCTCGCGCACGTCCCCGACAACGCCGTGCTGGTCCTCGCCGACCGCGAGCCGCCGCCGCTGGCCTGGCGGACCGACCCGGCCTGGCTCGGCCTGCTGCGCCCGATGCCGCTGACTCCGCTGGATCCGGCGGAGAGCGCCGAACTCCTCGCGCGGCGCGGCGTACCCGAGGTGGAGCATCCGCACATACTGGCGTTCACGCACGGGCACCCGCTGGCGCTCGCCCTCATGGCCGACGTACGCGTGCACGGTGCGCGCGGCGGCACCGGTCCGGCGTCGCCGCCCCGCGTGGTGAACACCCTGCTCGCCGCGCTGCTCGACGTGGTGCCGAGCCCGCAGCACCGGGCCGCCCTGGAGGCCTACGCGCAGGTGCTGGTCACGACCGAGCCGCTGCTCGCCGCGCTGGTCGGGGTGCCGGACGCCAGCGGCCTGTTCGAGTGGCTGTGCACACTGTCGGTCACCGAGTACGGCAGCCGCGGGATCCGCCCGCACGACCTGGCCCGCTCCGTCCTCGACGCCGAACTCGGCTGGCGTCACCCGGCCCGCCGTGCGGAGCTGCGCCGCCGGGCGAGCGCGTACTACCAGCAGCTGTTCACCGACGGCGAGGATCGGGCCCGGCAGCGCACCGTCCTGGCCGACTTCGCCTACCTGCACCGGGACAGTCCGCTGGTGGGACCGCTCCTGGCGCCGGTCACCGCGGCGGGCACCGCCCCCGCCGGCCTGGACGCGCTCTCCATCGCCCCGGCCGCGGCGTCCGACCTCCCGGGCCTCCTGGCGATGGCCGAACGCCACGAGGGTCCCGGCTCCGCCCGGCTGCTCGCCACCTGGTGGGGGCACCCGGCCACCACCTGGGCAACCGTACGGGCCGAGCCGGACCCGGATCCGGCCGGCTTCTACGTCCTGCTCGGCCTCCGTCCCGAGGACCTCGATGACGCGGCCGTCACCGCAGACCCGGCGGCCGCGGCCGCCGCCGGCTGGCTGGCGCGGCACGGCGGACTGCGCGCGGGGGAACGGGCCCTGCTGGTGCGGGCCTGGCTGGCTCGGGACACGTACCAGGACGTGTCCGCCGTCCAGACCTTGATCACACTGCGGCTGACGCACCACTATCTGGCCGCGGACCAGCGGCCGGCACTCACGCTGCTGCCGTTCGCCGACCCGGGGTTCTGGGCGGACGGCTGCGCGTACACGGACTTCGAGCGGCTGCACGAGGCCGACTTCACCGTGGGCGGCCGTACGTACGGGACGTTCGTGCACGACTGGCGCCGTACACCGCCACTGGCGTGGCTGGGGCTGCTGTGCGAGCGGGAGTCGGCGGCCGACCCGCTGGCGGTGGCCCCGCCCGCAGAGGCGGCCGGCGGGCTTCGGGTGCTCGACGCGGAGACCTTCGCCGCCGGGGTACGGGAGGCCCTGCGCGGCCTGGGCCGCGCAGGCGGGCTGCGCGGCTGCGTCCTGCTGCGCTCCCGGTCCGTCGCTGCCCGCGCCGGGGCCGGGGCGGAACCGGATGACCGGGCCGCCGCCCTGTCAGCCCTCCTGAAGGAGACCGCCGCCGCCCTCGGCGAAGCCCCCCGGGACCGACGCGCCCACCGCGCCCTGCACCACACGTACTTCAGTCCGGCCGGCACCCAACAACGCGCCGCGGACCTCTTGGGCCTGCCGATGTCGACTTACCGCCGGCACCTCGCCGTGGGGATGGAGCGGCTGACGGAGGAGCTGTGGCGGCGGGAGCTGGACAGCTGAGAGGGATGAACGGAGGAGGTCACGAAGACCAGGCTGTGCGGCGCATCGCCACCCGGGTGGCCGATCTCCCGTCCAGGGGAGCCTGATCGGGCGGCTCCGGCCTCGCCTGCCGGGGCCTGTTGCCGGGTATCCCCGGGCGTCTTCGCCGAAGGAGTGCGCAGGGCCGTGCGGGGCCGTACCCGCGGACGTCGCGGCGCGATCCGCTTGACCAGCACGACATCTCCGGGACGCAGTACGTCCCAACGGTAGGTGTGCGAAGCGCACGCCAGCCTGCGGCTTCGCACCGTCCCAAGAGACAGGCCTGACCCTGCCCGACCTCGCGGTGGCAGAACGACCCTGCGGCGCCATAACTGATGGTTTCAAAATGAGATCCGGGGCAGCGAAGACATACACGCTGCAGCCGGTTGAGGAGTGGGCCTGTCCGGCCTGCCTCATGCAGTCCTGTCTCACGGCCTGCCCCATGACAGCCGGCAGCTGCACAAACCTGCCCGTTCGGCCTGGGTGCCGTGCATAGTGTGCTCATGGAGCGATTCGTGGGTCAGGCCCGCCTCGAATGGTGGGCCAATCACGAGACGTGCCTTGAGGAGTACGGCATCGACCTCACCGTCGCTGTCGACGCGGGCGGCACGTGGCGGGCAACCGGTCGGCATGCCAATGCCCTCGACGCGACCCAGCGGGAGGGTTGGGACTTCCTGATGGAGATGGACCCTTGCTTCTCCGTTGCGTTTCCCGGCGAGGACAGCCCCGGGATCTTGGTGAGAGTCTTCGAGGCGGAGGATGGAACCCTCACGCTCACGGAGGTGCCGGACGGGGAAATTCGGTGAACACCGCCTTCGACCTCACTGATCTTTCAGAAGGAAGTTCGGAGACGGCGGAGGCGTATGAGGCTGCAGGCGAGTTCGAGCGGCCCGTGGTGCAGGTCCGCGCGTCGTTCTTGGGTGTCCCGGTCGGATCGGTGGAGATCGACTACAAGCGGCAGGGCGGCGTGACCACGGTCCCGCTGTACTCGGCGGAGTCCGTCGCCCTGCTCCCGGTAGTCCGGCCCTCGGTCGACTGGCGGGCGGTGTACGCCGCCTCCGCGGGCGCCCGTTCCCCGCTCGCCGCCCTCGGCCCGGTTGTCCCGGGCCGGGACTGGGTGCTGTTGGCGGAGGTGGCGCGGGTTGGGCGTGCCGCGGTAGTGAACTGGCGCCGCCGTCACGCCGACTTCCCCGCCCCGGCCGGCGGCACGGACGTGCATCCCCAGTTCGACCGCACGGCGGTGGTCGCTTGGCTGCTCGCCCACGACAAGATCGAGGTTCCAGTCGGCATGCCGTCTGCCTTGCTGGTCGTGGTCGGTGCCGGGCGCCGTACGTCTCGGTTCCCGCTCGATGGCCCGCATCTGGTCCTGGCCGATGATGACCGCCACGGGCCACCCGCACGATGATCCTGGGCAACGGGGCGGTGTGCGTCGCGGAGCGGACGATGCGCGTCTACCGCCCCCACACGGTGTGCTGAACCCGGTTCCCGGTTGGATCCTGAGATCGGCATGGTTTTGTCGGTGCGGTTCGGCGGGTTGGAGTACGTGACAGCAGCGCATGGCCTCCTGCGCTGCTCTGTCTCCGCCCCGGGTGAGACAGGGGCGAGTGATCGCTCCCCTGTCTCCGCAGTCCGCTGGAAGATCGCGTACCCCCCCCGGATGTTGTCGGGAGGTGCTGCCGCATGTGACGTCGGATGACGGGGTGTGTCCGCAGTTCCTTGCGGATGTGGAGCGGTACCGGGACCGGCTGGCGGAGCGGATCGAGGGTCTGAGGGGTCAGCAGGCGGCCCTTGACGGATTCCTCGAGGCATCCCGGAGGAACCCCGCGTGAGAGCGGTGTTGACCTTGTCGTATGCGTGAGGCTTTTACGGTCGGCCCATGGAAATGACCGAGCGGCACATTACCGAGCAGTCGCAGACCGTACAGGTCCAGAGCTCTCACGAGGGTCCGAAAGACCTGACCCTCATACGCGGCTACCCCCTGTACATCCCGGGTAAGAATGAGTACCTGATCCGGGTCGGGGCGGCGGGCGTCAACTTCGCGGATGTCATGCAGGCCCACGGCGACTACGAGGGCGGCCCGACAGCTCCTTACATCGCCGGCTTCGAAGCGGCAGGCGAGATCATGGCCGTCGGCCAGGGGACCGAAAACCCGCTTCCGACGGGCACCCGCGTCGTCGGGTCGGGCTACGGGGCGTCCGCGCAGTACATGCTGATGCCGTCGGCGGGGGTGCTTCCCGTTCCCCCGGGTTGGAGTGATGCGCAGTCCCTCGGCCTCGTCATCAACTGGGCGACCGCGCTGGCGGCCCAGATGCTGGGCGAGATCAAGCGGGGCGAGACGGTTCTGATCCACGCTGCAGCCGGCGGGGTCGGCCAGGCCGCTGTGCGCCTGGCGCGCCACTACGGCGCCACCGTCATCGCCACGGCCTCACCCGCTCGACTTCAGATACCTCTGGTTGATCACCTGGAAGAGGGCCGAAGCGCCGTAGCGGGTGCTGCTTGCCTCCTGACCTCATTGTCGGTGGCCAGTGCGACGATCCCCAGACGATCGCGCGAGGAGAGATATGGGCACCTGGGACATCGGCCCCTTCGACAATGACACCGCCGCCGATTTTGCCGGCGACCTGGACGAGGCAACCATGGAAGAACGTGAGTCCATGATCCGAAGAGTCCTCAAACGCGCCGCCGACCCTGCGGACTACCTGATCACCCCCGACGCCGAGCGAGCGGTTGCCGCAGCGGCCCTGGTGGTCGCACAGCATCCTGACGGCGAGCCCGCCTGCTCGAACTACGGCCCATCGGAGCCGCTGCCGGAGTTGCCGACAGACCTTCGGACGCTCGCCGTCGAAGCCCTGGACCGAGTAGTCGACGAGCGGTCTGAAATCGCCGAGCTGTGGGACGAGGCCATGAACGGGCCGAGATGGCGCCAAGACATCACCCGCCTCCGCGACGTCCTCGACTCTCCGATCCCGCCACAAGAGGAAGCCCTCTTCCAGCTATGACCGGTGACCCACAGTCATGGATCACAGAAGTTGAGCCAGAGCCACAACCCGTGAACAGAGCCACCAGGCCGTGCTGCGCCCTCTGACGCGCAGCCGGTCCGCTTCTCCGTATGAGCGGGCCCGCCTCGCCGCCGGCGTCCTGCGGGAGCAGAACGATGCGTCGAACCCAACTCCGCCTGCTTCGAGTCGTGAACTTCCGCCAGGGGGACGAGGTGGTATGTCGATCTTCCCGGGGCCGGAACCGTGGATTTCTGGTGGTCGTAGTAGGACCACCACACGCCGCCGATGAGCTGGCAGTCCCCGCTGACCTGCAGAGGCTCCATGGCCTCAGTGATCAGCAGGCCCTTATCGGCGTTGCGGCCGTTCTTGTCCTCCCCCTGCGGATACGCCGTCCGCATATCCCCTCATCCGCATGAGCAGGATCAGCAGGATCAGGCAACAAAGGCCAGGGCAGCGGCCATCACGCTGCGCCGAAAAATCCTGATCATGAATCAAGTGGACCGCTGCTGGCGCCACGTGCCCACGCGCCCTCGCCGGCTGGCTACCTCGGCTTGTCCGGTCAGCAGCTCTTGGTGGGCTCGATCCTCTCGACCCAGGCGGCGGGAAGGGAGATGGTCTGCGTGACTGGCCCGTCAGTCACGCGGAGTGCGATGTGCTGGGGCGGGGGGTCGGTGGCGATGGTGCCACACAGGGACGCCTTGGCTGTGGTCTGGCCGTTCTGACGGTAGGTCACCGTCACCGGGGCGGTCACCGGCTTCTTCGGCGGGCCGAGCCACACCAGCCCGAGCGAGACGATCAGGCAGGCCAGCGACCCGAGGGCGGCGCCCACCGCGATCCACAGACGTTGTGCGACGGTGCTCACAGCCTTCCGGCCCTTGGTTTCGTACCACCGGATGAGCTTGTCGTCCGTCGAGACGTCTTGGCCCTTGCTGATACGCAGCCAGCCGAATGCCGCGGCGTAGCCGAGCACGATCGACAAGGCCGCCAGGAGGGCGCCGGCCACGAGGGTGGCGAAGAGCCAGTTCCGCACGTCATCGGAGACGTCCTTCACGGTGTCCTTGCCCACGACGGCGCCTGCGATGGCGAAGAGTCCGTAGAGGGCGGCGAGCCCCGGCAGCCACTTCTCCGCCAGGGTGCGCGCGGATGTGAGCTCGGCGGAGACCGGGGATTCCAGTTCCAGCGCTGCTTGGGCCACGAGCGGGTCGACATCAGCGGACAGCCGCCAGCCCTGGCCGTCTGGCTCGACGGCCGCCATCCACCGTCGTCCGCAGCCTGTCCGGACCCTTGCAGGACGTCCGGGGTGCTCCGTGTGGCAGTGGCATCGGAACCGGCGAGTGGTGCGTGTCGCGGGATCCGGTGCGGCCTCGGCGGCCTCGGCTCCGGGCTCTACATCGGGTACCAACATCTGCGCGGTCTGGTGCCTGCACGCCGGACAGGGACCGCTGGCAGTGAATCCGCCGCCCGGCACCGGGACGGCATGCCATGCATCGAGGACTTCCTGGTCGGCTTGGACTGCCACGTCTTCTTTGTATTCGATGGTCTCTGCTGCCATTTTGGAATTATGCGACGGTATATGACTTGATGTCAGGGAAGGTGACGCTGTGTGCCAGATGGACTGTGAGTACTTCACCGTTGTGGGCCCGGGAAACGTCCTGCAGGAGGTGGCGGCGGGCTGGGAACGGTTTGCCACCCCCGGTCGGTATGGGGTGTATGCGGTGAAGCTTCGCCGGCTCGGCGACTACTACGAAGGCTTCTCACCGGACTGCCCTGGGGTTCTGATCGCGTACACCCGGGAGCCCGTGGGCGGTATTGCCGCCGACATGCTGCAGGCCGAGCTGGCGGCGCTCCCTGTGGTGTGCGAGCCGGGTTATCAGTTCCAGGCCGCCTCGATCGGTCCGGGTTCGTCCTCGGGCGGGGCGGAGCCGACGGCCGTCTTCGATCAGCAGAACATCAACGTGGTGCTGAACAACCTGGGCGTCGGGGCAGCCGGGAAGGTCGCCGTCCTGGATTCAGGTGCGCCGTCCGGGCTCGGCCAGATGATCGACTTCCTCGGCGCAGCGCCGCTCGACAAGACTGCCGCCGACCCGTTCGGGCACGCCACCGCAGTCATCGGTCTCATCAGGGAACTTCGGCCGAACGCCGATGTGATTCCCGTGCGCGTCCTGGACGACAAAGGGCTGGCCGACTCCTTCGCGGTCTTCCTGGCCCTCGCGTTCTGCCTCTGGGACTCCCCACACCGCCCCGATATCGTCAACGCGAGCCTGACCACCCTCGCCGCGCCTCCTTGTGCGTCCTCGCTGGGCGGAAGCCTCGCCTACGTGGCCGATCTCTGCGCTGCCGCCGGCGCCGGCGGCAACAAACCACTGCCACCGCTGGTGACCGCCGCGGGCAACGCGCCCAACCCGCGCGTCCAGTACCCCGCTCTCCTGCCCCACGCCACCGTCGTGAAGGCAACCGACTTCAGTGGCGCCGACGCCCCCTACAACATCACCAACTTCTCGGGGGTCACGGGAACGATCGCATACGCCTACGGAGGAACAAAGGCAGATCCGTTCGGCACACTGACCGACGCCGCGGGCAACACGAAGGACATTTTCGGAACCTCGTATGCAGCAGCCGTCCACACCGCCTCGCTCCTGAGCGCTTGAAGGCGTCCAAACCCTTTGGCCGGGATCGCCTTCCAAGG
Source organism: Streptomyces sp. NPDC096339 (assembly GCF_044762985.1). Lineage (NCBI taxonomy): Bacteria > Bacillati > Actinomycetota > Actinomycetes > Kitasatosporales > Streptomycetaceae > Streptomyces > Streptomyces sp. NPDC096339. The sequence goes on from NZ_JBIWFI010000031.1 coordinate 16,181, forward strand.
CTGCACCGCCGACTCGCCCGTCAGTACGACCACCGCCCCGACACCCCCGCCTCCCGCGTCTACTGGGCCTCCATCGCGAACATGGCCCGCCGCCTCACCACACCGAGTCCAGCCTGGCTCGACACCCTCGGACTGGCCACACGATGGGGATCTGCCATGCCTCCTTCGCTGCGACAGCAGCAGGACCGCCAGGCCCAGCATCGCCTGGCGGTCCTGCGCCACGCTGAGGAAGCCACCGGGAACGTTGCACTGGCCTGCCGCTACTACAACATCAGCCGCACGTGTTTCTACAAGTGGCAGCACCGATACCAGGACGAGGGCATCGGAGGCCTGCGGGATCGGTCCAGTAAGCCACACCACTGTCCCCGCGCCACCGAGGCCGACGTCGTCAACAAGATCGTCTACCTGCGACGGCACTACCACTTCGGTCCGATGAAGATCAAGATGTACCTCAAGTGGTACCACGACATCGACATCGCCTGTTCGGCCGTCTACAGGATCCTCAAGAGGCTCGGCATGAACCGGCTGCCGGCCTCCCAGTGCTACAAGCGAGCCTCTTCCCGGAGGGGACCTCCGTACACCCATACGACGCTGCCCCAGCCCGGGGCCGCTGTCGTGTGGAGCGGGGCAGACAGGCGAACGGCATCACGGTGCAACGCCGCCCGTCCCACCCGTCCGGCGCAGCCTCCCGGAAAACTTCTGCGTCGGAGAATCGCCCTGGGCGGGAGCGGGAGAGGTGCGTGCGGTTCGCTCCGCTTGGCGGAGCCGTGGCCGCACCCCTTGTTGTTGCGGCATCGAGGCGCATGTCCGCCTCCTGGAAGGCGTCGGCAAACCCTCAGGAACAGAACGGTGAGTGACATGCTCCCCTCCGATTCATCCCGGGAAGAGCAGGAACAACAGGCGGCGGCGGCGCAGCGGTATCGCGAGGCGTCCGCGGAGCGGAAGGAGATCGAGGCGCAGCTCGCAGCCGGGGTCCGGTACCCGGATTCCCCCGAGCGGATCGCCGCCCGGGTCAACCGCCTGCTCGAACGCGGCGGGGTCCCTCCGGCGGCGGCGGTGGAGAGCGTCCACGCGGAGGCGATGGACGTCCCCGAGACCCTGGAGCGGGTCATCGGTCTCACCAAGGACCTCCAGCCGTGGAGCTTCCTGCCGCGGGGCGCCCGGGCGGCCGCCACCGTCGCCCGGATCTCGATCCTCCGGGACGGCCTCGAACGGCCGCACGCCACCGGATTCCTGGTCTCCCCATGGCTGCTGCTCACCAACCACCACGTGCTGCCGGACGCGGACACGGCACGGCGCTGCTTTCTGGAGTTCAACGCCCAGGTCAGCATCGACAACACACCCGACGCAGCGATCCGGTTCGAGCTCGCCCCTGATACGTTCTTCACGGCGGACGAGCATCTCGACTACGCGCTGGTGGCGGTCCGTCCCGCCGCCGACGGCAGCCTCGCAGGCGCGAAGTTCGGCTGGAACCAGCTCAGTAACCAGCAGGGGAAACTGGTCCAGAACGAACCGGTGAACGTCATCGGCCACCCGATGGGCCGGCTCAAGGAAATCGCGCTCCGCGACAACGCCCTCGTGCAGCGGCTGGACGAGTTCCTCCACTACCGGACCGACACCGAGCCCGGCAACTCCGGATCCCCGGTCTTCAACGACCAGTGGGAGGTCGTCGCGCTGCACCACCAGGGCGTGCCGAACACGGACGCCCAGGGCCGCATCCTGCGCAAGGACGGCCAGATCTGGCGGCGGGGCATCGACAGCGACGACACCATCGACTACGTCTCCAACGAAGGCGCCCGGATCAGCTCGATCCTCAAGCACCTCGCCACGCTGGCGCTGCCTCCCGAACAGCGTGCGCTGCTGTCGGAGATGGGCCCCGAATCCGGGCTCCGGGAGGACGGCGCCGTCGGCCCGATGGCGACGCCGGTCACTCCGGTCGCGCCTGCCGTGGCCCCGGCCCCGCTCCCGCAGGAAGCCGCCGCGGCGGGCGCCGCCCCGGTTCCGGCGGCCGCCGGCGCCGTCCGCGCCCCTGCCAGGACCCACGTCGGCGTGAGGGCCCCGAAGGACGCCTTCGGCGGAGAGCGGCACCTGGTCTTCCTGCACGGCCGGAGCCAGCAGGGCAAGGACCCCGAGGTGCTCCGCCGCGGTTGGACCGGGGGGCTCAACCACGGACTCACACGCGCCGGGCTCCCCACCATCGACCCGGCGGACGTCTGGTTCCCGTACTACGGCGACCGGATCGTCGAGGTCCTCGGACAGCACGAGGCGATCCCCGGCTCCGCCGTCGACGCGCCCGCGGTGGCAGCGCTGGAGACGTTCGCCGCCCAGTCCGAGGAAGGGACGTACGAGCAGCTCGTCATGGAGGCGGCGGTCCTGGCCGGCATGCCGCAGGACGGGCAGACGGCCACGGAGAACCTCGGCAGCGCGCTCGTCGGATCCCTTCAGGGCGGACTGAGTTGGCTGGCGGCCAAGACCGACGTGGACGCGCTGGCCATCGCGACCATCTTCCGTGACGTGGACGCCTACCTCCGTGATCAGGCGGTCCGCAACGCCGTCCTGGACCGTGTGTTCGAGGAGATCCCGCACGACGGCGAGTTGGTCCTGGTGACGCACAGCCTCGGCACGGTGGTCGGGATGGACCTCGTCGCCAACCGGCTCCCCCCGGGCATGAAGGTCACCCTCCTCGTGACCGCGGGCAGCCCACTGGGGATGAACGCGGTCAACAGCCGCCTCATCCCGCCGGGCACCAAGCGCCCCGGGACCGTCACCGACTGGGTCAACGCCTGGTGCCCGACCGACGCGGTGGCCATCGGCTGCCCGCTGGAGCCGGTCTGGGGCAAGCTGACGGAGGAGCACGCCGTGATGAACGCGAGCGACCGGGCTCACGACATCGAGGAGTACCTCGCCCACCCCGAAGTCGCCGCGGCGATCGACAGGTTCCTCGCGAGAGCGACCGGGTGACCTACGTCGGCCGGGGCGGGTGCGACGACGCACCCGCCCCGGCCTGTGCGTTGGACAACCACCCGTCGGGGATCGCATGACAGGTTCCTTGACCGCTGCTTCGCCCTCCGCGATGCTGTGTTGCGGAACACGAGTTGCGTGCCGTAATAGGCAACATCCCAACCTCTGTCAGTCGAGGAGTGGCCATGACTCAGCAGGTCCGTGCTGTCGTCGCGCGGAGCAAGGGCGCCCCTGTCGGTCTGGAAACGATCGTCGTGCCCGATCCCGGCCCGGGTGAGGCACTGGTCGAGATCGAGGCCTGCGGTGTCTGCCACACCGATCTGCACTACCGAGAGGGCGGCATCGGCGACGGCTTCCCCTTCCTGCTGGGGCATGAGGCCGCGGGCGTGGTCGAGGCGGTCGGTGAGGGGGTCACCGACGTGGCGCCCGGTGACTTCGTGATCCTGAACTGGCGTGCCGTGTGCGGCCAGTGTCGCGCGTGCCTGCGTGGGCGGCCCTGGTACTGCTTCAACACGCACAACGCGAAGCGGAAGATGACCCTGACCGACGGTACGGAGCTGTCGCCGGCGCTGGGTATCGGCGCCTTCGCCGAGAAGACGCTCGTGGCGGCCGGGCAGTGCACGAAGGTGGACCGGGCCGCGTCGGCGGTCGCGGTGGGGCTGCTGGGCTGCGGTGTGATGGCGGGCATCGGTGCGGCCATCAACACCGGCAACGTCGGACGCGGTGACAGCGTGGCGGTCATCGGCTGCGGCGGCGTGGGAGGCGCGGCGATTGCCGGATCGAACCTGGCGGGTGCCGCGAAGATCATTGCGGTGGACATCGACGACCGCAAGCTGGCCACCGCGAAGAAGCTGGGCGCGACCCACACGGTCAATTCCAAGGAGACGGACGCGGTCGAGGCGGTGCGCGAGCTGACCGGCGGATTCGGTGCCGACGTGGTCATCGACGCGGTGGGCCGTCCGGAGACGTACCGGCAGGCCTTCTACGCGCGCGATCTCGCCGGGACGGTGGTGCTGGTCGGCGTACCGACGCCGGAGGCGAAGCTGGAGCTGCCCCTGCTGGACGTCTTCGGCCGGGGCGGGGCACTGAAGTCGTCCTGGTACGGAGACTGCCTGCCCTCCCGTGACTTCCCGATGCTCGTCGACCTCTACCTGCAGGGCCGCCTCGACCTGGACGCCTTCGTTACCGAGACCATCGCGCTGGACGGGGTGGAGAAGGCCTTCGAGCGCATGAGCCACGGTGATGTCCTGCGCTCGGTGGTGGTCTTCTGATGGCGGGCATCCGCATCGAGCGTCTCATCACGTCGGGGACGTTCTCGCTGGACGGCGGCACATGGGAGGTCGAGAACAACGTGTGGATCGTGGGCGACGACGACGAGGCAGTGGTCATCGACGCCGCCCATGACGCCGACGCCATCGAACGGGCCCTCGGCGGACGCACCCTGCGCGCGATCGTGTGCACCCACGCGCACAACGACCACATCGACGCCGCGCCCCAACTGGCCGACCGCACCGGCGCCCCGATCCTGCTGCACGCCGACGATCTGCCACTGTGGAATCAGACCCATCCCGACCGGCAGCCCGACGGCGAGCTGATCGACGGGCAGGGGCTCACTGCCGCGGGCACGGAACTGACCGTCCTGCACACCCCGGGTCATACCCCCGGCGCGGTATGCCTGTACGCCCCGGCACTCGCCGCACTCTTCAGCGGCGACACCCTGTTCGCAGGCGGGCCGGGAGCGACCGGGCGGTCGTACAGCGACTTCCCCACCATCATCGACTCGATCGGCAAACGCCTCCTCGCGCTGCCCGGCGACACCACCGTGCACACCGGCCACGGAGAGACCACCACCATCGGGGCCGAGGCCCCGCACCTCCAGGAGTGGATCGACCGGGGCTTCTGAGCGCGCGGCGACGGCCCTGCCCCGATGCGCGCGACGACCCCGGCCGGGTGGCGGACCGTTGTGGACGGAATCGGCCACGGGGTCGTCACCGCGCCCTGCAGGGGGCCTGTCCGGCCTGCTCACACGCGCTTTCGAGGTCGCTCCGGCAGACCCGGAAAGCCGGCGCCGGACCCCGCGCAACCAGGCCTCTGGATGCCTTGACAGCGGTTCAGGGCGGCCAGCAGACTTGCGTTGCGCTCACCGCAATCCGTTTCGCTATACGCACCGAGGTGTCATGATGATTCCCGCGTGCCGTCTCGCGGATCTGCCGCGAGGCGAGGCCCACCGGCTCGACATCGATCCGCCGGTCTCGGTGTTCCACACTGATGACGGCGAGCTCTTCGCCATCGACGACACCTGTACCCACCAGGACGCCTCGCTCGCCGACGGCTGGCTGGAGGGCTGCGAGGTGGAATGCCCGCTGCACGCCTCGAAGTTCGACCTGAGGACCGGAGCGGTGGACGCCCCGCCGGCCAAGCTGCCGGTGCGGACCCACGAGGTCGTGGTCGAGGACGGCGTGATCCACGTCCGGCTGTCGACCGGGGCCCCCGACCTGCCGCCCTGCGTCGCCTCCCGACTGACCGGGGGACCCGCGTGAGGACCGTCGCCGTGGTCGGCGCCTCCCTGGCCGGACTGTCGGCCGCGCGCTCGTTGCGCAAACGGGGGTACGACGGTCGGCTGGTCGTCATCGGCGATGAACGCCACCGCCCGTACGACAGGCCGCCACTGTCCAAGGAGTTCCTCTCCGGAGCCCTCGGCGAAGCGGATCTGGCCTTGGAGAGGGACGACGAGGACCTGCAGGCGGAATGGGTGCTCGCGACCCGCGCCACCGGGCTCGATCGCACCGAGCGTGCGATCCGGCTCGCCGACGGCCGGGAGATCCGCGCAGACGGTGTCGTCATCGCCACCGGTGCGGCTCCGCGCACGCTGCCCGGCACCGAGGACCTCGTCGGCGTGCACGTGCTGCGCACGCTGGACGACGCCCGCGCCCTGCGCGACGATCTGGCCCGCGGCGGGCGTCTGGTGGTGATCGGCGGTGGATTCATCGGTGCCGAAGTGGCCTCCACCGCCTACGCGCTCGGCCTCGATGTCACGGTCGTCGAGGCCGCGCCGACACCGTTGGCCGGACCGCTCGGCGAGAGCATGGGCGCCATCGTCTCCGCCCTCCATGCCGACCACGGCGTACGGCTGCTGTGCGGGGTGGGGGTCAAGGGGCTGAGCGAGGACGGGCGAAGCGAGATGGGGGCTCCCTCGGACCGAGCCCGGGGGAGGGTCGACGCCGTACTGCTGGAGGACGGCCGGAGCACCCCCGCCGACATTGTCGTCGTCGGTGTGGGCGTCCGGCCCTGCGTCGAGTGGCTGGAGGGGTCCGGCGTGGCGCTCGACAACGGTGTGAAGTGCGGCGCCGACGGCCGCACCAGCCTGGCAGGAGTCGTCGCCGTCGGCGACTGCGCCAACTGGTACGACCCGCATACCGGCAGTCGCCGCCGGGTCGAGCACTGGACCGGTGCGCTGGAACGGCCCGACACTGCCGTGGCCGCACTGCTGGCACACGGCGCGACGCCACCGGGTGTGCCCCGGCCTCCGTACTTCTGGTCCGACCAGTACGGAGTGAAGATCCAGTTCGTCGGGCACGCCGTCGGCGCCGACAGCGTGACGGTCGAGGAAGGCTCCACGGACGAGCGCAGCTTCCTGGCCGTGTACCGGCGGGCCGGCACGCCGGTCGCCGTGCTCGGAATGAACCAGCCACGTCTGTTCACACGTTGGCGCAAGCAGCTCACCGCTGCGAAGTCGTGACACTGCGGAAGCGGGCTCCCGCACTGCGTGGCATGCAGTACCCAGCGTTGCTTCATGCGCGGCGGCGGCTCGAAGTCAGGCCCTGCCGCGTGTGACCGGTCCTTCCACGACGATTCCCGAGGAGTGCAGCGTGACCTCCACAAGCCTGCCGGACAGCCTGATCGCCACTCTCCCCGGCTCCTCCTACACAGCCCCGGGTGTCTTCGCTCAGGAGCAGGAACGCATCTTCGAAGCGATGTGGTTCTGCGTCGCGCGCGCGTCCGAGCTCGCCAAGCCCGGCGCCTTCCGTACCGTCGACGTGGGCCGCGAGAGCATCCTCGTCACCCGGGCCCGGGACAACTCCGTACGCGCCTACTTCAACGTCTGCCGGCATCGTGGAGCCAAGCTTTGTACGGAGGAGACTGGCGAGGTCAAGCGCGCCTTCCAGTGCCCGTACCACGCCTGGACCTACGACCTCGACGGCAAGCTGGTCGCGGCGCCGAACCTAACCAAGATGCCCGATGTCGGCCGTACCGAGTACGGCCTGGTGGGGGTGGCCGTCCGTGAATGGCTCGGCTACGTGTGGGTGTGCCTGGCGGAGACCCCGCCCTCCTTCGAGGAGGACGTCATCGGCGCGGCGATCACCCGCCTCGGCGACGTGGAGTCGATCGAGCGCTACGACATCGACAACCTGGCGGTGGGGAAGCGGATCGTCTACGACGTCAAGGCGAACTGGAAGCTCATCGTCGAGAACTTCATGGAGTGCTATCACTGCGCCACGATCCACCCCGAGCTGACCGAGGTGCTCCCGGAGTTCGCGGGCGGCTACGCGGCTCAGTACTACGTCGGTCACGGGGCCGAGTTCGGCGAGGAGATCCGGGGCTTCACCGTCGACGGCTCCGAGGGCCTGGAGCGCATCCCGGGGGTGTCCGAGGAGCAGGACCGCCGCTACTACGCGATCACCGTCAAGCCGCAGGTTTTCATCAACCTCGTGCCCGACCATGTGATCTTCCATCGCATGTACCCGGTTGCGGCCGACCGCACGATCGTCGAGTGCGACTGGCTCTATCTGCCGGGCGTGGTGGAGGGTGGCAAGGACGTCAGCCGGTCCGTGGAGCTCTTCGACCGTGTCAACCGCCAGGACTTCGACGCCTGCGAGCGCACCCAGCCCGGCATGAGCTCCCGGCTGTACGCCAAGGGCGGTGTGCTCGTACCCAGTGAGCACCACATCGGGGTCTTCCATGCCTGGGTGCACGAGCGCCTCGGCACCCGGCAGCCGGAGTAGCGCGGGTGGGGCCGGGTACCCGAAGCGTGTGCGCATGCGCATGGACGCTCAGCCGAGGTACCCCATGCGACGGCTGACCTCCTCCGCGCCCTTCACCAGCACCGGAGCGAGCTCGTGCATGCGTTCCTCGGTGAACCGATAGGAGGGTCCGGATGCGCTGATCGCGGCGATGACCACACCGTCGCGATCACGGACCGGTGCCGCCATCGCGTGCAGTCCGATCTCGAGCTCCTCAAGCGTCCAGGCGTAGCCGCGCTCGCGGGCCTCGGCGAGGTTCTTCTCGAGCTTCGCCTTCGCGGTGATCGTGTGCGGGGTCAGCTTCTTCATGCCGGACTCCGCCAGCAGCGCGGCGCGTTCCTTGGCGGGCAGGTGGGCCAGCATGATCTTGCCGCTGGAGGTGGCGTGCAGCGGGGTCAGCTGGCCGACCCAGTTGTGCGCGGTGATGGCGGCAGGACCGCGCACCTGGTAGAGGTTGATCGCGTAGCGCTCCTGCAGCACGGCGATGTTGACGGTCTCGCCGATCTCCTCGGCCAGGCGCTCGCAGACCGGACGTCCTTGCTGGGTGATGTCGATGCGTCCCGTGACCGCGCCCGCCAGGCGTACGATGCCGAAGCCGAGCCGATACTTGCCGCGCTCGCCCGACTGCTCCACCAGGCCGCGCGTCTCCAGAGCGCCGAGCAGCCTGAACGCGGTGGACTTGTGGACATCGATCTCGGCGGCCACCTCGCTGACGCCCGCCTCGCCGCGCTGGGCCAGGATCTCGAGCACGCTGATGGCTCGGTCGACGGACTGCACCCCGCCGGCCTGTGAACCGTGCGATTCGGCATCCGGACTGAAGTTGCTCATAGCGAAACTATAGGCGCCGTAAACAACGTTTCTGCAAGCAGTCTGCCCGGATCACAGGTCGGCAAGTTGCGTGGTTCGCAACCTAGTGCGTATAGCGATGCCCGTAATAGCATGCCCCGCGAATCGACGGCGCGAGCGAGACGAGGCACCATGGCTCCTCTGCACTACGACTTCGTCATCGTCGGCGGTGGATCAGCCGGCAGCGCACTGGCGAACCGGCTCTCGGCCGACCCCGGGAAACGGGTCCTCGTCCTGGAGGCGGGTCGGTCGGACCATCCATGGGATGTGTTCATCCACATGCCGGCAGCCCTGACATACCCCATCGGCAACCGCTTCTACGACTGGAAGTACGAGTCCGAGCCCGAGCCGCACATGGGCGGCCGGCGCATCTACCACGCGCGCGGCAAGGTACTCGGCGGCTCCAGCAGCATCAACGGCATGATCTTCCAGCGTGGCAACCCCATGGACTACGAGCGCTGGGCCGCCGAACCCGGCATGGAGAGCTGGGACTACGCCCACTGCCTTCCGTACTTCCGGCGGTTGGAGAACTGTCTCGCGGCCGATCCCGACGACGAGTTCCGCGGCCACGACGGTCCCCTCGTCCTGGAACGCGGCCCTGCCGGCAACCCGCTCTTCACCGCCTTCCTGAAGGCAGTCCAGGAGGCAGGCCACGCCCGCACCGACGACGTCAACGGCTACCGGCAGGAGGGATTCGCCCCCTTCGACCGCAACATCCACCGCGGACGGCGCCTGTCGGCGTCCAAGGCGTACCTCCACCCCGTGCGCAAGCGGCCCGGCCTCACCGTCAAGACCCGCGCCTTCGTCACCCGCGTCCTCTTCGAAGGCAAGCGTGCCGTCGGCGTCGAGTACCAGCGCGGGCGCGGTGCACCGCAGCAGGTCCGGGCCGGTGAGGTCATCCTGTGCGGCGGTGCCATCAACACCCCTCAGCTTCTGCAGGTCTCCGGCGTCGGCAACGCCGCCGAACTGTCCGCCCTCGGCATCGACGTCGTCCACGACCTGCCGGGCGTCGGCGAGAACATGCAGGACCACTTGGAGGTGTACGTCCAGTACGCCTGCGAGCAGCCCGTCTCCATGCAGCCGTACATGGCGAAGTGGCGCGCCCCCTTCATCGGACTGCAGTGGCTGTTCAGGAAGGGGCCCGCGGCCACCAACCACTTCGAGGCGGGAGGCTTCGCCCGCAGCAACGAGGACGTGGACTACCCCAACTTGATGTTCCACTTCCTGCCGGTCGCGGTCCGCTACGACGGCTCCTCACCGGCCGGTGGCCACGGTTACCAGGTGCATGTGGGGCCCATGTACTCCGATGCCAGGGGCTCCGTCAAGATCAAGAGCAGCGATCCCCGCGAGCGCCCGGCCCTGCGCTTCAACTACCTGTCCACAGAGCAGGATCGCCGTGAGTGGGTCGAGGCGATCCGGGTGGCCCGCGAACTCCTCAACCAGCCTGCGCTCGCCGCTTACAACGGCGGCGAGATCTCGCCCGGAGCCTCCGTCGAGACGGACGAAGAGATCCTCGCCTGGGTGGCCGAGGAAGGGGAGACCGCCCTGCACCCCTCGTGCACCTGCAAGATGGGCACCGACGAGATGTCCGTCGTCGACCCGGTGAGCATGAGGGTCCACGGGCTGGACGGGCTGCGCGTGGTGGACGCGTCGGTCATGCCGTACGTCACCAACGGAAACATCTACGCGCCTGTGATGATGATCGCCGAGAAGGCCGCCGACCTCATCCTCGGCAAGGAGCCCCTGCCGCCCTCCAAGGCCGCGTACTACCGTCACCGCGACGCCCGGCAGCAGACCGGGTAGAGCGTGCGCGCCGAGGCCCTGCGGGCGATGCTCGCCCGCGCCCGCCGCGAGGTGCAGCCGACAGTGGACGGGCGACCGGACCGATGGCGAAATCGCGAACCACCGACCTCTTGACGACCGTTGGCCCGTTCGGCCAGGGTTTCATCACAAGCAATGCAATGCACAATGCGCAACGGATTCCCGTTCGAAGGGCATGGCGTGGCAGATCTGTACGTGGACGGAGAATGGCGCGCTCCGGCGGGCGGCGGCCACCGGGAGATCCGCTGTCCGGCAGACGGCACTCTCGTCGCGACGGTGTCGGAGGCAACGCGCCCCGACACCGAGGCCGCGATCGCGGCGGCCCGGCGCGCCTTCGACCAGGGCCCCTGGCCGCGCACCTCCGAGCGTGAACGCGGCGCACTGCTGCTGCGCAGCGCCGACATACTCGAGCGCGACGCCAAGCACTTCGCCCGCGCCGAGTCGCTCGACACCGGCAAGCGGTTGGTGGAGAGCGAGTACGACATCGCCGACGTCGTCTCCTGCTTCCGCTACTACGGCGGCATCGCCGGCACCAACGCCGGCCGGGTGATCGACACCGGACGTGACGACGCCCTCAGCCGGGTCACTTACGAACCCGTCGGTGTCTGTGGACTGATCACCCCGTGGAACTATCCGCTGCTCCAGGCGTCCTGGAAGGTCGCGCCGGCCCTCCTCGCGGGCAACACCATCGTGCTCAAGCCGAGCGAGCTCACGCCCTCCACCTCGATCCTGCTGATGAAGGCGCTCGAGGAGGCCGGGCTCCCGGCCGGCGCGGCCAATCTCGTCCTGGGCGCCGGAGGGGAGGTGGGCGCGCCGCTGTCCGAGGACCCGGCCGTGGACATGGTGTCCTTCACCGGCGGCTTGGAGACGGGCCGCCGCGTCATGGCCGCCGCCGCCGGGACGGTGAAGAAGGTCGCCCTGGAACTCGGGGGCAAGAACCCCAACGTGGTCTTCGCCGACGCTGATTTCGACACCGCGGTCGACTTCGCGCTCACGGCCGTCTTCCTGCACTCCGGCCAGGTCTGTTCGGCCGGCGCACGCCTGATCGTCGAGGACTCTCTGCACGACGCCTTCGTCGACGAGGTCGTGCGCCGAGCCCGGCTCATCCGTCTGGGCGGGCCCTTCGACCCCGAGGCCGAGACCGGTCCACTGATCTCCGCACAGCACCTGGAAAAGGTCGAGAGGTACGTCGAGGCGGGCCTCGGCGAAGGCGCCGTACTGCGCTGCGGCGGTGGACGGCCCGGCGATCCCGCGCTGGGACGCGGTTTCTACTACCCGCCCACCGTCCTCGACGAGTGCCGGCAGGACATGCGTGTGGTGCACGAGGAGTCCTTCGGACCCGTGCTGACCGTCGAGCGCTTCCGTGACGAGGACGACGCGGTCCGCATTGCCAACGACACGGAGTACGGGCTCGCCGGAGCCGTCTGGACGCAGGACGCGGGGAAGGCCCAACGGGTCGCGCGCAGGTTGCGGCACGGGACCGTGTGGATCAACGACTACCACCCTTATGTGCCGCAAGCGGAATGGGGTGGCTTCGGGCGCTCGGGTGTGGGCCGTGAGCTGGGACCGACCGGCCTGGACGAGTACCGAGAGCCCAAGCACGTCTGGCAGAACATCCAACCCCGGCCGCAGCGCTGGTTCCGCGGCTGAACGCCGAAATGAGGTCGATCGTGACCGCAGCACAGACCGAGGTGTCGCAGCGGCGCGGCACGTCCCAGGATCCCGAGGGCCGCACCCCGGTCATCGCCGTGCGCCGACTGTGGAAGGTGTTCGGGCCGAAGGCCGACCAGGTGCCGGAGTCCGAGGAACTGTGCGGGCTGACCCGCCGTGAGCTCATGGACCGCACCGGTTGCACCGCCGCCGTGCGCGACGTGGACTTCGAGGTGTCGCGCGGTGAGGTCTTCGTCGTCATGGGCCTGTCCGGCTCCGGCAAGTCCACCCTGGTGCGATGTCTCACCCGGCTGATCGAGCCCACCGCGGGCGAGATCGTTTTCGAGGGCGAGGACATCCGCGGCGCCGACCCCAAACGACTGCGTGAGCTGCGCCGCAGCAAGTTCTCCATGGTCTTCCAGCACTTCGGGCTGCTGCCCCACCGCCGGGTCGTCGACAATGTGGCCTTCGGTCTGGAGATCCGCGGCATGGGCAAGGCCGAGCGCACCAGGAGGGCCCTTGAAGTCGTCGAACTGGTGGGTCTCGCCGGATACGAGAACGCCTACCCCGACCAGCTCTCCGGTGGCATGCAGCAACGCGTCGGCCTCGCCCGCGCCCTTGCCGGGGACCCCGACGTCCTCTTCTTCGACGAGCCGTTCTCCGCGCTCGACCCGCTGATCCGTCGTGACATGCAGAGCGAGGTCATCCGCCTGCACCACGAGGTCGGCAAGACGATGGTGTTCATCACCCACGACCTCTCCGAGGCCCTGAGGCTGGGCGACCGCATCCTGATCATGCGGGACGGCAGGATGGTGCAGTGCGGGACCGGGGACGAACTCGTCGGCGCTCCCGCCGACGACTACGTACGGGACTTCGTCAAGGACGTGCCGCGCGGCGACGTACTCACGCTGCGCTGGATCATGCGCCCCGCGCAGCCCGGCGACGACCTCGACGGTCCCGAGCTGGGCGCGGACGTCGTGGTGCGCGAGGCCATCCGGGCGGTGCTGGCCGCCGAGAAGGCGGTCAAGGTCGTCGAAGACGGCAAGCTGCTCGGCGTCGTCGGCCACGAGGAGATCCTCTCCGTGGTCGCAGGCCGGCAGGGCAGTGCGTGATGACCGCCGCCGCCACCGCGACCGCGCCGGCCGCGACCGTACGCGGGAAGGTCAGCCGCCCCGTGGTGGTGGCCGCGATCCTGATCGGCTGGCTGGTGCTCTTCGCCGCGCTGCGCGGCCGGCAGACGCTGGCCCTCGCGGCCGCCGATCTCACCTCTCTGCACCGCTGGTTGAACGATGTCAACGACACCGTCGGAGCCGACCGCAACTCCAATCCGCTCTTCTTGTACTTCTTCAATGAGATCCGTCTGGTCATCGACAACCTGGTGACCTTCGTACGGTCCCTGATCTCCCAGCCCTCGGGGGGCCGTCCGGTCCCGCAGATCGGCTGGCTCGGCGTCGTCGGGCTCACCGGCTACGTCTCCTGGGCCGTCGGCAACTGGCGGGTCGCCCTGTTGGCCGTGGCCGGCTTCACCTTCTTCGGGCTGCAAGGCCTGTGGCTGCAGAGCATGGACACTCTCGCGCTGACCCTGTCGGCTGTCATCGTGGCGCTGCTCATCGGCATCCCGCTCGGGGTGTGGGCAGGTCTCTCCGACCGGTTCAACCGGATCACGACGCCCTTCCTGGACTTCATGCAGACGATGCCCACCTTCGTCTACCTCGCTCCGTTGACCCTGATCTTTCTCATCGGGGGGGCCGCCGCCGTGATCACCACGGTGATCTACGCGGCGCCGCCCGCCATCCGCATCACCGCGCACGCCATCCGCTCCGTGCCCCGGACCACCGTCGAGGCGGCGGACTCGCTCGGTGCGACGCGCTCGCAGCAACTGCTGAAAGTGCTGCTGCCGATGTCCAGGCGCACCGTGGTGATGGGCGTCAACCAGACCATCATGTCCGCCTTGGCCATGGTGACCATCGCTGCCCTGATCGACGCGCCGGGCCTCGGCAAGACGGTCGTCCAAGCCCTGCAGTCACTCGATGTGGGCACTGCCTTCAACGCCGGCCTGGCCATCGTCATCATGGCCATCGTGCTCGACCGGGTCACCACGGCGGCGGCCGGACGCGCCGATGCGGCACGCCGCACCGGAGACCACCTCCTCACGTCGCGCCGGCTGCTGCTGGCGGCGGGCGGTATCGCGGTGGCGGTACTGGTCTACCTGTCCCACACCTACGTCTGGGCGGCCGAGTTCCCGGGCGACGGCAACGTCGGCAGTGGCATCGCGAGCGCGGCCGACACCACGACCACCTGGCTACAGGACCACCTGTCGGGCCTGACCAATGCCTTCCGGGACACCATCACCCACGGCCTGCTCAACCCGTTCCAGGCCCTGCTCACCGACTCGCCGTGGTGGCTGGTCGGCATCGTCCTGGTCGCGCTCGGTGCGGCGATCGGAGGATGGCGCGCCGGAGCGACGACCGCGGTGTGCGTCGGTCTGCTCGTCGGCACGGGCCTGTGGTCGGACAGCATGACGACACTCGCCTCGACCGTCGTGGCCACCGTGCTGGTGATGCTGCTCGGTGTCGTCTTCGGCGTGTGGATGGGACGCAGCCATCTCGTGGACCGGTTGGTGCGGCCCAGCCTGGACGCGGCACAGGTCATGCCGCCGTTCGTCTATCTGGTGCCCTTCCTGGCCCTCTTCGGCGCCACCCGGTTCACCGCGATCGTCGCGGCCGTCGTGTACGCGGCGCCCGTGGCCATCAAGATCATCGCGGACGGCGTGCGGAACGTGCCCGCGACCACCGTGGAGGCGGCGACCTCCGCCGGGTGCAACACCTGGCAGATCATCACCAAGGTCCAGCTGCCGATGGCACGCGGCGCCCTGACTCTCGCGACCAACCAGGGGCTGATCTACGTGCTGTCGATGGTTGTGGTGGGCGGCCTGGTAGGTGCGGGCGCCCTCGGCTACGACGTCGTGGCCGGCTTTTCGCAAGGACAGCTGTACGGGAAGGGGCTTGCCGCAGGGCTGGCCATCGTCCTTCTCGGAGTCATGTTCGACCGGATCACTCAGGCAGCCGCGCGGCGCACCAGCGCATGAAGGAGCTACTGACCAATGGCAAGGCAAGCAAGGCAGTGGAGAGCCGGCGCGGCCGGCATGGTGGTCCTCGGCCTCACCCTCACCGCCTGTGGCGGTGCGAAGATCGGTGACGGCTCCTCGGGATCCGGCGGCTCGGGCGGCTCGGGAAAATGCGGCACCTTCAACCTCGCGGTCAACCCGTGGGTGGGCTACGAGGCGAACGCGGCGGTCGTCGCCTACGTCGCGGAGCACGAACTCGGCTGCAAGGTGGTCAAGAAGGACCTGAAGGAAGAGATCGCCTGGCAGGGCTTCGGGACCGGCGAGGTCGACGCCGTCATCGAGAACTGGGGGCACGACGATCTGAAGAAGAAGTACATCACCGACCAGAAGACCGCCGTCGAAGCCGGCCGGACCGGCAACAAGGGCCTCATCGGCTGGTACGTGCCGCCGTGGCTGGCCAAGGAGCACCCGGACATCACCGACTGGCAGAACCTCGGCAAGTACGCGGCCCAGTTCAAGACGTCAGAGTCGGGCGGCAAGGGGCAGCTCCTCGACGGTGACCCGTCGTTCGTCACCAACGACGAGGCCCTGGTGAAGAACCTGAACCTGGACTACAAGGTGGTGTACGCGGGGAGCGAGACCGCCCTCATCCAGACCTTCCGCAAGGCGGAGAAGAACAAGGAATGGGTGATCGGCTACTTCTACGAGCCACAGTGGTTCATGTCCGAGGTACCGCTCGTGAAGGTCAAGCTGCCCGAGTACAAGGAGGGCTGCGACGCCGACCCGGAGAAGGTCGCGTGCGACTACCCCGTGTACGAGCTCGACAAGATCGTCAGTGCGAAGTTCGCCGCATCGGGCGGTCCGGCCTATGACCTGGTGAAGAACTTCAACTGGACGAACGACGACCAGAACGCCGTGGCGAAGTACATCGCGGTGGACAAGATGTCCCCGGAGGCGGCAGCCAAGAAGTGGGTCGACGCGAACCACGACAAGGTCGAGGCCTGGCTGAAATAGCACGGGGGTCGACAAGGGGCCGGCCGACGATGCCCGGCGGACGGTGTGCGCAGGTGGCGCGCCGCCCGCCGGGCATTGCCGTGTCCCGGGCCGTTCCGCGACGCCACGGATGCCTTGACACGTCTCCTCGGCGGCGGGCACATTGAGTTGCGCAGCCTGAATCAAGTTGCGCAAAAAGCAACATGGCCGGTTTCCGAGTTCGGAGGTTGGACGATGGCGGGACCCCGAGTGGTCATCATCGGAGCGGGCGTCGTGGGAGCGGCCCTCGCGGACGAGATCTCCTCCAGGGGCTGGACCGAAGTGACCGTGGTCGACCAGGGACCCCTCCCCGCCACCGGGGGATCCTCCTCGCACGCCCCCGGCCTGGTCTTCCAGACGAACCCCTCGAAGACCATGACGGAACTGGCCCGCTACACCGTCGAGAAGTTCTGCTCCCTCGACGTGGACGGCAAGCCCTGCTTCCTCCAGGTCGGCGGCCTCGAAGTGGCCACGACCCCCGAGCGCCTCACCGAACTCCACCGCCGCCACGGCTGGATCACCGCCTGGGGCATCGAGGCACACCTGCTGAGCCCCGAGGAGTGCGTCCAACGGCACCCGCTGGTCAACCGCGACAGGATCCTCGGCGGCCTCCTCGTCCCGACGGACGGTCTCGCCAACGCCGTCCTCGCCGTCGAGGCGCAGATCCGCCGGGCCACCGAGCGCGGAGTGTCCTTCCTGGCCCGCCACGAGGTCCTCGACGTGACGAAGAGCGAGGGCCGTGTGACCGGCGTGCTGACCGACCGGGGCGAGCTCCCCGCCGACATCGTCGTGTGCTGCGCCGGCATCTGGGGCCCGAAAATCGCCCGTATGGCCGGGATGAACCTGCCGCTCACCCCGCTCGCCCACCAACTCGCCTGGACCGGCCCGGTTCCCGCCCTCGCTGGTCAGACCGAGGAGGCACTGCGCCCGATCCTGCGCCACCAGGACGCCGACCTCTACTACCGCGACCGCTTCGACCGCATCGGCATCGGCTCCTACGGCCACCGCCCGATGCCCGTCTCCGTCGACGACATCCTGTCCGTGGACGCGGCCGAGGGGATGCCCTCGGTCCTGAAGTTCACCGAGGAGGACTTCGAGGACGCCTGGACCGAGACCCGGTCCCTGCTTCCGGCGACGAAGGAGGCGAAGGTAGAGGAAGGCATCAACGGCCTGTTCTCCTTCACCACCGACGGCTACCCGCTGCTCGGCGAGTCCCCGGACGTCGAGGGCTTCTGGGTCGCCGAGGCCGTCTGGGTCACCCACTCCGCCGGCGTGGGGCGCGCCATGGCCGAATGGCTGGTCGACGGCTACTGCTCCTCCTTCGACCTGCACGAGTGCGACGTCAACCGCTTCGAGCCGCACCAGCTGTCCCCGGAGTACGTCCTGGCCCGAGACTGCCGTAACTTCGTCGAGGTCTACGACATCCTCCACCCCCTCCAGCCGTCCGGTGAGCCGCGCCCGATCCGCACGAGCCCCTTCCACGCCCGCCAGCGGGAACACGGCGCGTTCTTCCTGGAGGCGAACGGCTGGGAGCGCCCCCAGTGGTACGAGGCCAACGCGTCGCTCGCCGAAGGCCGTTCCATCCCCACCCCCAACGACTGGGCCGCGCGGTACTGGTCGCCCATCGTCGGCGCCGAGGCCCAGGTCACCCGGGAGACCGTCGCCCTCTACGACATGACGGCCCTCAAGCGCCTGGAGGTGAGCGGCCCGGGTGCCGCCGCCTTCCTGGAGCGGCTGTGCACCGGCAAGGTCGACAAGTCCGTCGGCTCGGTGACGTACACCCTGCTCCTGGACCACGACGGGGGCATCCGCAGCGACATCACCGTCGCCCGCCTCGCCCGCGACCTCTTCCAGGTCGGAGCCAACGGCAACCTCGACCTCGACTGGTTCACCCGCAACCTTCCCGCCGGGGGAGAACCGGTCCAGGTTCGCGACATCACGGCCGGCACCTGCTGCATCGGCCTGTGGGGACCACTCGCCCGCAAAGTCCTGCAGCCCCTCACCGACGCCGACTTCTCGGATGACGGCCTGAAGTACTTCCGGGCCAAGCGCGCCCACATCGGCAGCGTCCCGGTCACCGCGATGCGTCTGTCGTACGTCGGCGAGCTCGGCTGGGAGCTGTACACCACCGCGGACCTCGGCCAGAAGCTGTGGGACACCCTCTGGGCCGCGGTCGAGCCGCTCGGAGGCGTCATCGCCGGCCGTGGCGCCTTCAACAGCCTGCGCCTGGAGAAGGGCTACCGCTCCTTCGGCACCGACATGACCTTCGAACACGACCCGTACGAGGCCGGCGTCGGCTTCGCAGTCAAGCCCGACAAGGCCGACTTCATCGGCAAGGCGGCGCTGGAGCACCGCAGGGCCGACGTAAGGCGGAAGCTGACCTGCCTCACGATCGACGACCCGCACGCCGTCGTGATGGGCAAGGAGCCGGTCTACGACGGCGACCGCGCGGTCGGCTACGTCACCAGCGCCGCCTACGGCTACACGATCGGCAAGGGCATCGCCTACGCCTGGCTCCCGGCGGAACTCGCCGTCCCCGGCACCACCCTGCACATCGGCTACTTCGACCAGCGCGTAGAGGCGGTCGCCGCCCAGGAGCCCCTGTTCGACCCGGCCATGTCCCGCCTCCGTGGCTGACGGCCCGCACGCAGACACGCGCCGCCAGGCATCCGCTCCACCCACACCTTCCGGAAGGCGGAGACGTCCGATGAGCCCCAGCACCCCCGGCGCCGCCCTGCCCGAGCACCCCGACCGGCTCTGGCGCGATCCCGAACCCAAGCGGTCGTACGACGTGGTGATCGTGGGCGGCGGCGGACACGGCCTGGCCACCGCCCACTACCTGGCGAAGAACCACGGCATCACCGATGTCGCGGTCCTGGAGAAGGGCTGGCTGGCCGGCGGCAACATGGCCCGTAACACCACGATCATCCGCTCCAACTACCTGTGGGGCGAGAGCGCCGGCATCTACGAGCACGCCCTCAAACTGTGGGAGGGACTGGAGGAGGAGCTCGACTACCCGATCCTCTTCTCCCAGCGCGGAGTGCTGAACCTCGCCCACAGCATGCAGGACGTACGTGACAGCGTGCGCCGTGTCGAGGCCAACCGGCTCAACGGCGTCGACGCCGAGTGGCTCGACGCCGAGCAGGTCGAAGAGGTCTGCCCGATCGTCAACATCTCTCCCGACGTGCGCTACCCGGTCCTCGGCGGCACCTACCAGCCGCGCGCCGGCATCGCCAAGCACGACCACGTCGCCTGGGGCTTCGCCCGCTCCGCGGACGCCGCCGGCATCGACATCATCCAGAACTGTGAGGTCACAGGGCTGGACGTGGCCGGCGGGCGGGTGGTCGGCGTCCAGACCACGCGGGGTCCGATCGCCGCGGGCAAGGTGGCCCTGTGCTCGGCCGGTCACACCTCCGTCCTCGCCGCCATGGCGGGCATCGAACTCCCCCTCCAGAGCCACCCGTTGCAGGCACTCGTCTCAGAACTCCTGGAGCCGGTCCACCCCACGGTCGTCATGTCCAACGCCGTCCACGTGTACGTCAGCCAGGCGCACAAGGGCGAGTTGGTGATGGGCGCGGGCATCGACGCGTACAACTCCTACACCCAGCGCGGCGCCTTCCACATCATCGAAGAGCAGATGTCCGCAGCCCTGGAACTCTTCCCCGTCTTCGCCCGTGCCCACGTGCTGCGCACCTGGGGCGGCATCGTCGATGTCTCCCCGGACGCCTCGCCCGTCATCGGCCTCACCCCGGTGGACAACCTCTACCTCAACTGCGGCTGGGGGACCGGTGGTTTCAAGGCCACCCCCGGTGTCGGCTGGGTCTACGCCCACACCATCGCCCACGACACGCCCCACACCCTGAACGCCCCCTTCTCGCTCGACCGCTTCACCACCGGCGCGCTCGTCGACGAGCACGGCGCGGCCGCGGTGGCCCACTAGGGAGCCGAACCATGCTGCTCATCCCCTGCCCGTGGTGCGGGCCCCGTGACGAGGCCGAGTTCCACTACGGCGGCCAGGCACACGTGGCGTACCCCGAGGACCCCGCAGCCCTCACCGACGAAGAGTGGGCGCGGTACCTGTTCTTCCGCGACAACCCCAAGGGCCCCTTCGCCGAGCGCTGGAGCCATGCGGCCGGCTGCCGTAGGTGGTTCAACGCCGTGCGGGACACCTCGACGAACCAGATCCTGGCCGTGTACCAAGTGGGTGAGGAACGTCCGGCACCGGTCGAGCCGAGGCCGGCCCGTCCGGAGGCGCCCCCA
Source organism: Streptomyces sp. NPDC096339 (assembly GCF_044762985.1). Lineage (NCBI taxonomy): Bacteria > Bacillati > Actinomycetota > Actinomycetes > Kitasatosporales > Streptomycetaceae > Streptomyces > Streptomyces sp. NPDC096339. The sequence goes on from NZ_JBIWFI010000031.1 coordinate 36,839, forward strand.
CCTGCGCATGTGCAGGGCGAACCAGAACGGCGACGCACGAGCACCGGCCCGCAGTCGACGACGATGCCGCGGTTCCCCCCGCTGGGTGACCCCGGTCAGGCCTTGCGCCTGTCGGGAGGCGGCCGGGTCGACCGAGGCGAACCACTGGCCTTCACCTTCGACGGCGTACGGTACGAGGGCTACCGAGGCGACACCCTCGCCTCCGCGCTCCTCGCCAACGGCGTCGTCCAGGCCGCCACCAGCACCAAACTCGGCCGTCCGAGGGGAATCTTCACGGCCGGGGTGGAGGAACCCAACGCGGTCGTCCAGATCGAGGCCCCCTTCCCCGAGCCCATGCTCCCCGCCACGACCGTCGAGCTCTACGAGGGCCTGGTCGCCGGCCGTCTCCCGGGCCAGGGACGCCTCGCCACCGAACCCGACCCCGCCCGCTACGACGCCGTCCACGCCCACTGCGACGTACTGGTCGTCGGCGCGGGCCCGGCCGGCCTGGCGGCGGCAGCGGTGGCGGCGCAGAGCGGCGCGCGCGTCATCCTCGCCGACGACCAGCCGGAACCCGGCGGCAGCCTGCTCGGCACGGGCGAACACCTCGACTGGGTCGCAGCGACGCGCGCCCGGCTCGAAGCCGCCCCCGAGGTACGTGTCCTGCTCCGCACCACCGTCTTCGGCCACTATGACGACAACCATGTCCTGGCCGTCGAACGCCGCACCAACCACCTCGGCGCCGAGGCCCCGGACCACGTCTCCCGCGAGCGCGTCTGGCGGATCCGTGCCCGGCGCGTGGTCCTCGCCACCGGCGCCCACGAGCGTTCGATCGCGTTCGGCGACAACGACCGCCCGGGGGTGATGCTGGCCGCCTCGGCCCGGACGTACCTCCACCGGTACGCCGTGCTGCCCGGCCGGCACGCGGCCGTGTTCACCACCAACGACAGCGCCTACCGTGCCGCAATCGACCTGGCGGCTGCGGGAGTGGACATCGCGGTGATCGTCGACACGCGGTCCGAGCCGGGGGAGTGGGGCGAGCGTGCTCGGTCCGCCGGGATCGAGGTGCTCGCAGGGCACGCGGTCACCGGGACGCGGGGCGAGGACCGCGTCACCGCCGTGACGGTCGCCCCGTATGGGCAGTCCGCCGAACAGCGGGAGTTCGCCGTCGATCTGCTCCTGGTCTCCGGGGGCTGGAACCCGGTCGTGCATCTGTACAGCCAGGCGGGCGGCAAGCTCCGCCACGACGACGTGCTCGGCACGTTCGTTCCCGCCGGCTGCCATCAGGCGGTCGAGGCCGCGGGCAGCGCGAACGGGGCCTTCGACCTCGCCACGGTCCTCGCGCAGGGCGCGGCGGCCGGCGCCCGCGCGGTCGAGGCGGAAGGCTACACCGCCGCAGCGCCCGCCCTCCCGGCAACGCTTGCCCAGCCGTACACCCCGCCCATGCAGGTTTTCACCATCCCCGCCCGCACCGGCACACCCCGGTTCGTAGACCTCCAGCGCGACGTCACGGTCGACGACCTGGCACGGGCAACGGGGGCGGGCCTGCGCTCGGTGGAGCACACCAAGCGCTACACCACGGCCGGCACCGCCAACGACCAGGGCAAGACCGCCGGTGTCCTGGCGAGCGGGGTCGTGGCCGGACTCCTCGGCGTGGACATCTCGGCGCTCGGCCTGCCCACGTTCCGACCGCCGTACACCCCGGTCTCCTTCGCCGCCCTCGCCGGCCGCAACCGCGGCGCGCTGCACGACCCGATCCGCACCACCGCGCTGCACGTGTGGCACGCCGAGCACGGCGCGCTCTGCGAGAACGTCGGCCAGTGGAAGCGGCCCTGGTACTACCCGCGGGACGGCGAGGACATGGAGACCGCCGTGCTGCGCGAGTGCCGCGCCGCCCGCGAGGGAGTTGCCTTCATGGACGCCTCCACCCTCGGAAAGATCGATGTGCAGGGCCCGGACTCCGCGCTGTTCCTCGACCGGCTCTACACCAACATGATGAGCACCCTGAAGGTCGGCATGATCCGCTACGGCGTCATGTGCCGTCTCGACGGGATGGTCTTCGACGACGGCACGGTGATCCGGCTCGCGCGGGACCGCTTCCTGATCACCACCACGACCGGCAACGCCGCAGCGGTCCTGGACTGGATGGAGGAGTGGCTGCAGACCGAGTGGCCCGAACTGCGGGTCCACTGCACCTCGGTCACCGAGCAGTGGGCCACCGTGGCCCTGGTAGGCCCTCGTTCCCGCGAGCTCCTCGGCGCGCTGGCACCTCAACTCTCGGTGTCGAACGCCGACTTCCCGTTCATGTCCTGGCGGGAGACGACAGTCGCCGGTGTCGAGGCGCGCGTGTGCCGGATCAGCTTCTCCGGCGAACTCGCCTACGAGATCAACGTGTCGCCCTGGGACGCCCTCGCCCTGTGGGAGGAGCTGTACGAGGCCGGCGCCCCGTACGGCATCACCCCGTACGGCACCGAGACCATGCACGTACTGCGCGCCGAGAAGGGTTACCCGATCATCGGGCAGGACACCGACGGCACGGTCACCCCGCACGACCTCGGCATGAGCTGGGCGGTGTCGAAGAAGAAGCCCGACTTCCTCGGCAAGCGCTCCCACGCTCGCACCGACACTGTCCGCCCCGACCGCAAGCACCTCGTCTCCCTGCTCCCCGAGGACCCGACCGCCTTCCTTCCCGAGGGCACCCACCTGGTCGCCGACGGAGAGCTGCCCGCCCCGCCCGTCCCGATGCTCGGTCACGTCACCTCCAGCTACCGCAGCGCGACGCTCGGCCGGACCTTCGCCCTCGCCCTGATCAAGGGCGGCCGAGACCGTATCGGCGAACGCGTCTACGCGCCCGTCGGCGACCGGCTGATCCCGGTGACGGTCGCGAACCCCGTGCTCTACGACACTGAGGGAGCCCGCCGCGATGGCTGACACCGCCCCGACCGCACGCCGGCGCAGCCCCCTGGGCCATGCCGCCGACCGCATGGCCGCCACGACACGCTCCTCGCGCGGCGCCGTCCGTCTGGCCGAAGTCCCCTTCCTGGCCCAGCTGAACGTCCGCCTCGACGCCAAGGGCCCGGCGGCGGACGCCGTCGGCCTGGCCCTGGGACTCCAACTACCCCTGGAACCAGGCACCGTCGTGCGCGCCGGGGACTCCACCGCGGTATGGATCGGCCCCGACGAATGGCTGGTGGTGGGCCGCCCCGGCACCCAGCGGGACCTGAAGAGCCGGATCCGCTCGGCCTCCGGGGACGAACCCGTCTCCGTGACCGACGTCTCCGCCCAGCGCACCACCGTCCTGGTCGGCGGACCGCGCGCCCGAGACCTGCTCGCCCACGGCTGCTCGCTCGATCTGCACCCGTGCGCCTTCGGTCCCGGCCGTGCGGCCCAGACGACACTGGCCCGCACCCACGTCCTCCTGGTGGCCCGCGACGATCCCAGGGCAGGCTTCTGGGTCTTGGTGCGTTCCTCCTTCGCCGACTACCTGATGGACTGGCTGCTGGACGCGGCCGTGGAATACGGGTGAGTGGCCCGGCTCGGTGGCAAAGGTGACTGGTACCGCGGTTGGCAGGCACACCGATCTGGAACCTCTCCAGACGGGCCGGCATTCATGTTCCGATCACCCGATCACCCGATCACCCGATCAGCGGCCTCGCCCGACAACAGCCACTCCGCCACCTTCGCCCAGACCCCAGCCGGCCCGTGGCGACTGGTCGCCGTTGCGAGCGGGCTGCTGCTGTTCGGCGTGTTCTCCGGGGCCACGCGGCACCATACCGGTGAATACCGCCGCCACCCGACGGACGTTCGTGGTCACTCGCCGAGTGCTGTGCGGACACCGTCGATGGACGGAATGTCGCTGTCGCCCGGGGCAGAGGCGCAGGTGACGGCACGCCGCAGGGCCCGGTGGAGCAGGAACGGGGCATCCGGGCCCAAGGCGTCGAGAAGTGGGGTGACGGCGTTCTCGAGCATCGCGGTCGTCATGGCCCAACTGGTCACAGCCTGGTCGTAGAGCAGCCGCAGCGCGACCTCTGGGTGTCTACCGAGGAGGATGCCGAACAGCTCACGCAGCACCTCGTCACGCTCCACGCGTTCCCAGGCGTCGCTGTCGGAGAGGGCGAGCGTCCGCGCGAGCAGTTGCTCCACGTCGATCAGGTGGATCGTGGCCGGGGACCGCACCAGCTGCAGCATCGTGACCGCCTGCTGGACTGGTTCGGCTCGTTCTCCCGCTGCGACGACATCGGCGCACAGCGCGCTTACGGATGCGCGGTCGGTGCTGAAGATCTCGGCTGCGCGAGCCGCCAGAGCCGCTACCGCCGGCAGCCTGGGCGTCCCGAGCAGGGGCAGCAGCCGGGCTGCACAGGCCTCGGGGCCCCGCAGGGCCAGATCGGAGTAGGCCGTGTACAGCTCGTCCTCCAGGACCGGCAGAGACGTGACGGACGGCGGAGCACCGTAGGCGGTCGCGAGGTGTTCGTTGTCAATGGCCGCGGCCTGCATGACCCCGGTCAGCAGCGGCCCGTGGACGTCCGAGGGCGCTTGAAGCAGGGCCCGGTGTGTGCGGGCGAACGCCGGATACGGCTGCCGACCGTTCATCACGTCGGCGGTGTATCGGCGCGAGGCGTCCGCGGCGAAGGCGCACTGGAACATGGCGAGGAGGTACGGAGTGCCGTCCTCGCGGAGGAAGGCCATGGCCGGGTCCGCCTCCCACGGTGTGAGCCGGACCGCGGCCTCGAATCTGCTCCGAAGGTCCGGGCGTACGTAGGCCAGCGGTCCGTCCTCTTGCTGCGGCAGGTTCCACTCGTACCGGGGGATCGCGGTGTACGCCTCCCCGAACTCCTCCCACAGCCGGTCGGGGGTCGGCCGGTCCGCCCCGGCCGCGGCGGTGCCGAAAAGCCCGGCGAGTCCGATAGCCCGTTCACCGGGGTCGGTCAGGGCGTGCACGAGGGTGTGGGCACTGCCGAGGTCCTGTACGGCGATGGCCTCGGCGAAGCAACGGACGGTGCGGGCCCAGGAGTACGGCTGACCGGCCGACCAGGTGCTGGGCGCCATGGCGCGCAGCACGTCCGACGGATCGGTGTAGAAGCGCTGCTGGACCAGTAGATGCCAGTCGTTGGTGTGGTTGAAAACCATGGGCCACTCGGCCGCAGCGTCACTGACGGGGCCCCCCGAGGCTGTGCCGCTGCCTTCCCCAGCGGGGTGGCAGAAGCCCCACAGCTGCGCGTCTGCGACGGCCGGTGCCTGGTCGGCCGCATGCAGTGCCTCGTCCAGAATCGACCGAACGGAGACCAGGTCCCCGGCGTCGGCACGCCGGTGGGCGACGAGGGCGAGCGCCGAGTAGCGGTCTTTGAAGGGGGGCTGCCACTGGGTGGACTCGATCGCGCGGGCGTAGGCCATCGCACGGTCCGGGCTCTGATCGGCCAGATGTTCGGCGAGCTTTTGCAGGTCGCCGTCGTGGCCCAACCGGCTGACAATGTCCGGCGCGGACGCCTTGGGAGGTACCGCGGCGCAGGCGGCTTCGATCATCGCCGTCGCCGCCTCGGGGTCGAAGGTGGCCAGTACCTTCGCGGCATTGATCCTGTACCAGACGACGCTGCTGAACTCCAGGACGCGCTCGATCAGTCCACGGGCGGCGGGGAGGTCATCGAGGGCCGCCCAGGTACGGGCCGCGCTCAGGAAAGCGTCGGCGACGTGTCCGTTCACCTCAGCCGTGTCGAAACTCAGCAGCAGTTGTCGCGCCAACGCCGGGTACGGGACGGCGGCGTGTTCGGCCGCCTTCGCAGCTGCGTCGACCAGGGAAGGATCCTCTCCGGGCCGAGTCTTGGCCATGTCGTGGAGGGTCCGCTCGATGGTGTAGGCGGCGTGCTGGGGGCAGGTGTCGTGCCGGGCGGCCGCGAGGCGCACCAGTCCGGTCAGGCATTCCGCGGGGGTGGCGCGACCGAGTGCACGCTCAGCCCAGGCCAGGAGCTCGTCCCGGTCACCGTCATGGGCCCGGTCCGCCAGGTCGAGGTACGCCCCGGCACGGCCGGCGGTCATCCTCGAGACGTGCTCGATCGCGTCCCCCGGATCGGCCGCGTCTGCCGCCGCACGATGGAGCGGGTCGGGCGGGGTCGGGTCCGGAGACCCGTGCTGTGCTCGCTCCCAGAGGTGCAGGGCCAGCCGGAGGTCGTGGGGAGCCAGCGTGCGGGCCGCCTCTTCCACATAGCCGCGTGCAGAGTCCTGGGTGGTGAGCGCTGCCACCGACGCGGCCTCGCCCAGCAACTCCCGTACGGCCGCACGGCGTACCGGGTGCGCGGTGTGACGGTGTATTTCGAGTAGACAGGCCACCTGATGCGCGGACGGTGCCATCGCGCTCAGCCGGGCGATGGCCTCGTCGACCCTGCCGAGCCGGGCCAGCAGGCCGTATACGGCCGGCGCCACCATGGAGGTCGCGCGGCGCAACTGGCGCCGCATCGTGGATAGGAACAGCATCGTCGGAGTGTCCGCCGCCGTGGGAGTGGCGTCGAGCAGGTGCTCGGCGGCCGTCTCGACCACCCTGATGAAGTGCCTGTCGGAGCCGAATACCACCCGGCCGGCCAGGCGCAGCCCTGGACACACCAGTTCCGGCACCTCCGCGGCGAGCGCGGGCCGACACTGGACGAGGTGGTGGGCGAGGTGGGCCAAGCCGTATCGGTCGACAGCCGACCAGCCGACGTCCGCCCAAGACGAGGCCCCCGCCCGATAATGGCGCACGATGCGCTCGTGCCACTCCTGCTCGGCGAAACCCCAGTCGGGGTGCTCACGACTGACCTGCGGATCAGTCAGAAACTGTGCTACCGAGGAGTGGTAGAAGGCGTACCGGTCGTCCCGGACGGACAGCAGCCAGCGGATCCGACCCAGGACGGTGTGGACGGCGCGGGGCCACACCCGGATCCCGGCCAGGGTGCGGAGCTGTTCGGCGGTCAGGGGTTCGCGTGCGACCGTCAGTACGCCGAGAAGGGGCTGGGCTGCTCCCTCCCAGGCCGGGGTGACCAGATCCGTGGGGGACAGGGGGGCGCTGATGTCGAGCGCGCCAAGCCGTTCGAGGTCCGCGCGCGCGGTCTCGATGAAGAACGCGTAAAGGCCGTGGAGGCCGCCCGGAACGGTATCCGCGCTTGTCATGCGTGCGGCGAGCGACGCGTCGTCCTCCTCGATCGCCTGGTTCAGGGCCCTCAGGTACATCGCCAGGTACAGGAAGTTCCCGCTCGACTGCTGGACCAGCGTCCGCGCGAACACGACGGGGTCGCGTCCCTGCGCCTGCAGCGCCCTCGTAGCCGAGTCCGAAGCCAGTACGCGGTCCGCGTACGTGAGCAGGTCGTCCTGCACCTGTGGTGACAGCGGGTCGATGGCGATCTCGGCGAGGCTCCCGGCCCGTGCCGCACGGATCCGGTCGAGTGCGGGATGCGGCCGCGAGGTAACGACGACCCGGACGTTCGCCGGCAGCTCCGGGCCCATGGCGAGCCAGTCCAGCAGCGTGGCACCCGGTTCGTGTGCGCCTTCGTCGAGGGCGTCGACGAGGATCACTATCCGTTCGTCCGGAGCCTCGGAGAACAGCACCTGCGCCGGACCGATCAGCGCGAGGTGGGCGAGGACGGCCGGTTCGAGCAGTCGTGGCTCCACGGTCGCCGTGCCGATCTCGACGCCCTGGACACTGCCCGACGCGTGGAGGATGTCCTGCTCCACACGCAATGCCGCGGTCCGTTGGAACGGCGAAGCGCGCAGGTCGTCGATACGGATGCCAACCGCACTGGCTCCGGCCTCCACTGTGCCGATACGCTGTTCGACGGTGACCTCCAGCCGCTGCGGATCGAACAAATTCGGCCGGTTCCGGGCGAGTTGGTGGCCGACGGTGAGCAGGAACGACTGGAGGTCGGTGCCGACGAGCGCGGTCCGGCTGTCCTTACGAATGAAGTAGTGCTGCCACTCGGGGTGGGCGTGGGCCAGACCGGCGAGTAGGGTCGTCTTGCCGGCCCCCGGTTCGCCTGTGACGAGCACGATACGAGTCGAGCCGTCGGGTAGAGCCTGCTCGATGCCGCCAGCCAACCACTGACGCGATACGAACTCGGTGGAGAGGTCCGCGATCAGGTCCCCGAAAACCGTCCCGGCACTGCCGTCGCGGTCGCTCGCCACTGCACCGTCACCTTGGATCTCGGAGGTCGACGCCGATCGCCTCGCCGCCCGCCTCGACCCTGCCGGCCCGGACATCACCCTGAATCCACCCGGAGGCGCGGTCGGCCCGGACCGCTGCCACGTAGCCGGCCACGGCGTCGACATCGACCCGCCCGTGGACCAGCTGTGGGCAGGCAGGGCGTGCCTCACCGTGAAACGTCACGGAGACGCCGTACACGGCCTCGAGGATGCCGCGCAGGGCGTCGACGCGGCGGACCAGTGCCTCGTCCGATGGATCGATCTCATCGACTCCGGATACGAATTCGTGCAGGTCGGCCCGAAGTGCCCGCAGGTCTTCGGAGAACCGCTCCACTACAGCAGGTTCGGCCACGGGTAGGACCGCCGGCTCGGTGACGATGGCCGGGGTGTCCACGGCGGGCTGCTCGACGCGACGCTCGCGATGGGCCTTGAGTAGTTCGCCGGCCTGGGTATAGAGGAATCTCACGCCCTCCGTCAGGGCCGCGGCAGACAACGCCGCCAGGGGAAGCAGATCCGACATGTCGGCAACCCGATCGCTCGCTGTGATCAGGTTTCCAGAGTATCTCGGTACTCACCTGCTCGCTGGGAGAGCCCACGTCGATCCATGTCCCAGTGACCTCCACAGGAGAGCAAGGCGAGGATGCCGGAGCGCGTGCTGATCGGGATCCGCGCCCGGCCCGGGTACTGGGTGGATGCCGGTGCCGCTTCCCGCGGCCGGTGCTCCTGGCGACGCCACGACGCCCGGCGTCGGCGTCGTGGTCACCGTGCAGTACGTGTACGACATCACGAACCTCGGAAACAGCAGGGGGAGACGTTCACCCTCGACTTCGCGCCCGGCGAGACCGTCAAGCAGATCCTCCGCGACCGCATCGACCTGACGCGTGTCGCCACGGTGTTCGTCGGTCTCGGCGACGCCGGTTTCACCACCGACACCAAGCAGACGCTGTCCGTCGGCATCACCGGCGTTGCCACGCCGTCCGTGAGGTTCTCCGACAACGCCGACGCCGACCTGAAGGTCGCACAGGGGAAGAAGGACGCCGAGGCCGCAGAAGTCGCCCGGAATGAAGCCGCAGCTCTCAGCCTGGGCAACACAGCTCGCCGGCGTCGTGATCGACGTGAATGGCAGCTTCGGCGGCATGTGCGGCGGTCGGCTGGGGCGCGACGCGGCCGAGGGCTGTGTGCCGGTCACCCGCCCCGATCCTGCGCCCCAGGGGGCGCGATCGGTGTTCCGCTGTGGTGCCGGACCTGAGTGACGTGTCCGTGGCGGGGCCCGAGCGGGTGACTACGGGCCCGGCCGGGCCCCGCGTGAGTGGACCTCTCGTCGCACTGCCACCGTGACACAGACATGCCCCGTCCCGCCCGGTGCCTAGGCCGACCGGGGGAATCGCGCTGCACCGTTCCCCCGGCCGTGACGCGCCCGTGCCGCACTTCCCGGCAGCTTTGGCCGGGGACCTCTCGACGGCGTCGTACTCGCTCTCCGACCTGGCGGCCGACACCGTCGGCCTGCCCGACGAGCTCGGCCCGCTCGGCCCTGGTCGTGGTCATGACCTTTCGTCCCGCCGGGCGATGTGCAGCAGGGGAGGGTCGTCGCGTCGCGGCATGCCCCGGTACGGGCAGGCGAGCGCTTCGGCGTCCCCGGTGAACCAGCCGCGCAGCCATGGGCGCAAGCGGGTGTTGTCGATATCGAGGGAGCCGTCGGGACGGAGCCGGCCGATCGTGTTGGCAGGGTCGGTAAGGGCCACCGTGCACTTTCCCACGGAACCGTCGGCACGGATCACCAGGGAATCGCCCCGCGCCGCGTAGCAGGCCGCCCGCTCCTGTTCGTTGACGGCAGCGGCTCCTTCTGGTGTTTCCGGACCCCCCGGCTCCCCCGGGCATACGAGTGCGGACAGCTCTGCGAGCACGCGCGAGCGCCTCGCCTCCGGCACGATGCCGATGCTCTCGTCGTTCGGGCCGCCGAGGTGCTCGATCGGCTTCAGCGCGACCGAGAAACGCCGGTCGTTCAGGAACGTCTCCCGGATCCGCACGAGGAATTCGGGCATGGCCGGCAGGTTGTCGGCAGTGAGGTGGACTCGCAGAACCACCTGACTCCGCACGGTACTGTCCCGGAAATCGGTCAGGTTCTGCCAGATCCTGGCAAAGGAGCCCTTTCCGTCGGCGCGTACTCGCGTCAGGTCGTGGATCTCCGCCGGACCGTCCAACGAGATCTGGTATTGCTGGATTCCGAGAGCGGCCAGCCTCTCGGCGGTGGCCACGTCCAGCGTGTGGGCGTTGGTCGTCATGTCGGCCGTATAAGCCAGTCCGGCCCTCGTAGCAGTACTGCGGAGGATGTGCTCGGAGATCTCCTCCACGACCGGGAGCGCCAGCAGCGGTTCACCTCCGAACCAGGAGATGCGCAGTGACCGGAGCCCTGCCGAGCGCTCGTCGACCAGCCGTTCGACGCCTTCGACGACGTCGGCGGACATGCGGCCGGTCGTGAACTTCTCGTAGCAGTAAGTGCACCGGAAATTGCACTGTTCGGTCGGCAGGAGAATCAGGTGCAGGTGACGGTTGGACAGTGAGCCGACGCCCTGCCGCGCGTCGGGCACGCCCCTCGTCACCGTGTGGGGCGGCAATTGAAATTGACGTTGCTGACCGTCAGGTTCGGTTCCGGCTCCTTGTCCACCATGCCGGAGATGCGGTCTGCCGCGGCCGCATTGGTGATGATGATGCGCCCGGTCGAATCCAAGGTGACGTCGTCGAGACGGACGTCGGAGAGGGCGTCGAGGAGATCCTTCTCGGCCATGGCTGTGATCCTTTCGTCGAGGCCGCGACACCAGAGGCGCGGCTCGGTGACCCATCCCCGCTGCGGCCCCTCCCCACTCTCAGGTAACCCGTTCGCCCCGCCATCGGCGTGAAAGAGATCTGTCAACGTCATATGCCGGTGTCGGATACCGGTGCCCGTGGTAGTTGCTGTGGGTGTGAACATCGATGAAATCGTGTACTGCGAAATCCATCCGACGCTCGGTGTCGCGCGTGTCGGGAACAGCCCTGGCAGCTTCTACGTGGGACCCGAGGCACCGGGCGTCGCCGTTCACCCGGCAGGCGGGTTCAAAGACCCCGAAGGACGTGTCAAACGCCAGGCGGCACGCTTCCGTGTCTACGCGTACGACAAGGACCACAAGGTGCTCGGCGAGGTGACGGCGGCGGAGGCCGAGGTCCGATGGACGGTCGAGCTCGCGAACGCGAAGGCGGACTGGTTCAAGTTCAACGGACGTCTGAACCAGTCCGACCTGCCCGCCAACCGGCGCAACGCGATGATCGACCCGGCCGACCCGCAGGCTCGCGCGGGGCTGGTCATCAAGCCGGGGCCCCGCAGTGTCGCCGGGCCGGACGTGGACGGCTCCGGCTCCCGGTTCGACACGGGGACGTTCCTCGGGACGCTTGTCACGCTGGGCGAGCTGCGAACGGACGAGGCGGGACGCCTCCTCGTCCTGGGCGGACACGGCCGCTCGGCGTCCGTGAAGCCCCACAACCCCCTCGTGCACTACGCGAACAACGACCACTGGTTCGATGACATCTCGGACGGTCCGGTCACGGCAACCGTGACCGTCGGCGGTGGACGCACCATCCCCGTCACGCCCGCATGGGTGATCGTCGCGCCTCCGGACTTCGCGCCGGACGTGACCAGCCTCGTGACGCTCTACGACGTCGCCCGTGAGGTCGCCGAGCGGGCCGGCTGGCTCCCGGCGGCGGAAGAGGTGTCCTTCGCCGGCGACATCTACCCGCTGCTCGAGCGCATGTGCGGATACAGGTGGGTGAACGGCAACGCCCTTCGGGGACACGGCAAGGGTGCCCGCGGCGACTTCCTCAACGAGAACCGCCTGGCGCGCCTGGCCTCGAACGCCCCCGCGGACGCTTCGTTCCGAAACGATGTGTTCACCCGGCTGCGCACCCCCGGCGCCCATGACGTGACCCAGGCCAATTACACCTTCATGCCCCAGCTCGCGGGGGACGGAGGAGACCCGGTCGAGGGCGATCCGAGCAGGTGGATGACGATTCTTTCCGGGCAGTACGAACGGATGCGCCGTTGGGCCGCGGGCGACTTCGTTGCCGACGGAGTGAACGCCCCCGCCCCCGCGCCCGCGCAACTGGCCGATCTGCCCGTGGCCGAGCAGCCGCACGCGTTGGTCCGGGCCGCGCTGGAGGCATGCGTCGGCGCGTCGTTCTTTCCCGGTATCGAGATGACGTTCATCGCCGACGAGCCCACGACCTGGTCCGGCTCCTTCCGCCTGCGCGAGGGGCTGGCAGCCGGAGACGTCACCAAGTACATGGCCTTGCCCTGGCAGGCTGACTTCTACGAGTGCAACACGCACTGGTGGCCGGCCCAGCGCCCGGACGACGTCTTGCCCGAGCGGGAGTACCAGCGCCTGATCCAGTCGGCGGCCGAGTCCGCCGGCCAACTGCCCGAACATCAGGTGCACCGACAGCCCTGGGCACGTGGCGTCGGCCTCCAGGTGGTGTACAAGCCGGAGCTGGACCGGCTGCCGGGTGAGAGCGACGCCGAGTACGGAGAACGGGTCTACAGCCTGTGGACGAAGGCGCGCGACCACGCCGGTGACAACGACATGGTCGACAAATGGAGCACCTTGGGTTTCGTCGTCGCGCGTGCCGGCACGGCGGGCGAGACGGTGCTGGTGGAGACGGAGCGGGCCGAACAGGTAGGGCTCAGCGACCGGGAATGGTTCTACGTGCTCCAGCACCCGGAGCGGTTCCCCGAGCAGGCCAAGGCCGCCAAGAACTACGCGCAGGCCGTGTTGGACCGAGCCGTGTCCGAGCAGCAGACCAATCCGATGCTGCCCCTGACGCTACGCCCCTTCCGGTACTCGCGTGAGGCGCTCGACTCCCGCCTGGAGCTCATCTACGCCGGTCTCGCGATGGACGGGGAGTCGGCTGACGGTGGCGTGACACTGTTCACCAGGCAGATGGTCATCGAGCGACTCCGCCAGCTCGCGCCGTTCAATCTTCTCGACGGTGCCTGGCTGCGGAACGCCACCCAGGCCGGGCCGACCAATGAAGTCCACGCCTTGCTCTTCGCCATCTGGGTGGACGAGATGGGCAACGGAAACCCGGCGCTCAACCACGCCAACCTCTACTCGGACCTGCTGCACAGCGTCGGCGTGTATCTGCCGCCGGTCGACTCGTACGCGTTCGCCATGCTGCCCGAGATGCTCGACTCGGCCTACACGGTCGGCGCGTTCGAGCTGGCCATCTCCCAGCACTCTCAGGAGTTCCTCCCCGAGCTGCTGGGCATGACGCTGTACCTGGAATGGGAAGTGCTGGGGCTGAAGCCGACGGTGAAACTGCTGGAGTACCACGGGATCGATCCGCAGTTCTACGCCATGCACATCGGCATCGACAACGCGACGGAAGGCCACGGGGCCAAGGCCCGCGACGCGGTCGTGCAGTACTTGGAAGAGATCTACGACAACGGCGGAGACACGGCTGTACAGCAGTGCTGGCAACGGATCTGGAACGGATACGTGGCCTTCGGGAACACCGGAAACCTCGGCGACGATCTGTGGGAGCTCCTCTTCGATCCGCCCACTCCGGAGGAACGGCTCATCCGCCTGATCGGAGACAAGGCACCGTTCGCCTCCCGTAACCACGGAGCGAAGACGCTCGGCGGAACGAGGCTCAACGACTGGTTCCTCGACCCCTCCGGTCTGCTTCAGGAACTCCAGGACTCCGGCCTCATCCTTCCCGGAGATCCGGAACAAAGTCCGTTCTTCGAACTGACCACCTTCACAGGCCCCATGTACAAGGTCTTCACCGACGCTGAACTGGACCTGTGGCGGCAGTGGACACGCTCGCTGACCACGCCTCCCACGAAACCGGCGCTGTCCCCGCTCGAGGCGATGACCCGGTTGGTCGACCTCCTCCGCTCGCGCCAGGCGGGCAATTCCGCTCACAGTAACGCCACCATCACCGGCCCCGATCCCGCGGAACCCGGCCGCACCAGGACGGAGTCGGTGGCCTGGTGGTTCACCCAGCCGGCCGGCGCGCTTCTCGCGGCGATCGCCCACCCGAACAACGGGCTTGTGCAGCCCGGCCAGCCGCAGGAGAGCGTGTTCGTCACCGACCTGATCTCTCCCTCGAACGGCATGGGCAGGGCCTTCGACGCGGTGGTGCCCGGCACCTCCCGCACTGGCCGTGAGATTGCTGTCGAGTGGATCAACGCCGGCTGCCCGCTGCCGGACCTCACGCCGCCGCAGGCGCGGGTCATGCTCTCCGCGCTGACGTCGCCCGAGGTCGCTGAGGTGGGGGTCGGAGGCATCAGCCGGCCGAAGATCCACGGAATGGGCGCTGTCCACTGATGCCCCCTGGCGCCCGGTCGCAGACATGCGACGTGCTGATCGCGGGAGGCGGACCGGCGGGAGCATCGGCCGCTCTCGCCCTTCTGCGTCAGGGCGCCACGGTCGTGGTCGCCGACCCTGGCCGCAGGCAGGAGTGGAAGCCCGGCGAGAGCCTCTCGGCGCAGGCCGGGCCTCTGCTCGATGGCCTCGGCGTACTGGACCGGGTCACCTCCGGGCCACACACCCAATGCTCCGGAAACGACTCGGCTTGGGGCGAGAGCCTGCTCACCGGTAGCCACGCCCTCCTCGACCCTCTCGGACCAGGGTGGCATCTCGACCGCCTCCGCTTCGACCAAGTGCTGCTCCAAGCGGCCCACGACGCGGGGGCTCGGCAACGGCATTGTCAAGTCCGTTCGTTGGAGCGTCACGCCGGGCACTGGCGCATCACCCTGGGCGAAGACACGATTCTTGCCCGGTACGTCATCGACGCCACCGGCGCGAGTGCGAGCGTCGCCAGGCGGATCGGAGCTCAGGTCAGGCGCGACGACCGCCTGGTCGCGCTCGTGGCACGGCTGCCGTCCGGCGCCGTGCACCGGGACGTTCTGCGGACATCGCTCGTCGAGTCGGTTCCGTTCGGTTGGTGGTACACCGCACCGCTGCCCGGTGGAACGGCCCTTGTCATGGCGATGACCGACGCCGACGTGGCGGCGCGGCACAGGCTGCACCGGCCGGAGGTCTGGTGGCGGGAGCTCACGGCGACCACACATGTCCGAGCCCGCCTGCGTCTTCGTGTGACATCGACGCCTCCTCCCGTCGAGCTGCGGATCGTTCGCGCTGCGACATCCAGTGCCTGCCCAGCAGCCGGACCGGGATGGGCCGCGGTCGGCGACGCGGCCACCGCCTCAGACCCCATCGCCGCCCGCGGGATCACCACGGCCCTGGCCACCGGCATCTCGGCGGCCGACGCTGTCCGTTCGGACGCGGACGGCGTCGACGGGCCGCTGCTGCGATACGCCGAACGGGTCGAGGCAGTGCACACCGAGTACCTTCTGGCGCGTGCCGTGTGCTACGGAATCGAACGGCGCTGGGACACACCGTTCTGGACACGACGCCGAGTGGAACCCGGAACACGCCTCCCGGCCGCCCGGGCATGAGACGCGGAGCATCGTCCTCCCCGGGAGCGGCGGCTGCATCAATCGAGAGACGAGGGTTCAGGAGTGGGTGCCGGTATTGGGTGGGGGTGTCAATTGGGCCACCCTGCCACCCTGCCGGCGCCACATCAATGGCCGTGCCGTATCCGCTCGGCGATCCGGAGCGGGCCGAGGTCGGACGGACGTTCCGGGAGGCGCAGCGGCTGCTGACTTCGGGGGAGATCCAGGCGTCCATCCTGGAAGTCAGACGGGCTCTGGAGTGCCCGGGCAGGGGTGATGGTGTCGCGCCTGGGTGCCCTCGGGCGCGACATCCGTCCAAAGCCGCCGGTGTGAGTGGGAGCGGAAGAGCTCCGATCCGGAGGAGTGCCGGCAGCTCACGGGCCCCGGCCCCGCCCGGCCCCACCGGAAGCCGACGTGCCACTCGTTGCACCGACCGGGCAGCGTCAGGAAGACGGCCTGCCCTACCAGGTGAGCACCAGCCAGAGGTCGGTTACGGTGCTCGCCTCGAAGTGCAGCGTCGTCCCACCGATTGCAAGAGACAGAGGGATGTTCACGAGCCGCCCCGCAAACAGGCCGTCGGGGTTGTCGTCCCGGCCGAGCGTGTCATGGCGGGCCGAATTTTCCGGCCCCGCGATGACCTTGATCGTTTCCCGGTCTGCCGAGCCCCGGGCCGGCAGCGGCACCTCCGCGGTCTCCGCGATGCGGCCGACCGTCCAATACGGGTAGTGCTCTGCCCGCAATGTGAGTGCGAGCCCGGGCCGTGCTCTGGTGTCCGCTGCGAACTTCGCCCGTTCGCCATGCCCGGTTTGTTTCCGTAGTCACGGGGCGGGATCACCGGCAGATGCCCCGGATGGCGCGTCTGCCACAACACCAACACCACCGGACACCCGCCGCAGACTGCTCCACCAAGCGCTACCGCCATCCCCCTCGGCTTCTCGCCGCTCCTTGCCTTCGCGACCAGAAGGTGTGGTCGGGCCAGCGGGATTCCTGCGTGTAGGCGATCCGGTGGGCGTTTGCGTAGGCCGTTCGGGCAGTGGCGATCTTGGCCGTATAGGCCTCGAGCGCTCCTGGGGTGCTTCGCAGGTGGGCGTCGATCGCCTGGCCCGCGCCGAGTCCGGTGTAGAGGGCGGTGAGGATGCCCTGGGAGGACAGCGGGTCGAAGGCTACGGCAGCGTCCCCCGCCGCGATCCAGCCGTCGCCATGGACGTGGTCCAGATGGGCGCTGTGGGCGGGGGCACGACGGAGACGGCTCGTGGTGCCGAATTCGTGGAGGCGGGCGGTGGGCGCCACGTACCGGGCGGTGAGAAGACCGCGGCGGAAGTCCCCGGGGGTGAACAGGTCGGGGTCGGTGAAGTAAGAGACAAGCCGGCGGCGGGAGGGCAGCAGGGCCGTGTACCACCAGCCGTTGGGAGCAGACTCGACCAGGGAATGGCCGTCGGTGGCACCCGGCAGGGCATCGAGGGTGAGGTGATGGGCGGTCAGCCGGTCCTCGACGTGTCTGCGGGCTCCGGCGGGGACGGCGATCGCGGCGCGGCGGCCGGTCGCGTCGACGATCCAACGGCAGGTGATGGTGCGCGGTCCGGTGTCGGTGGTGCGCAGCGTGAGCCGCCAGGTGCCGTCGCCTCGGCGTACGGGTCGACGTACGGCGGTGTGTTCGGCCACGTCGACGCCCGCCTTGCGCGCCGCGGTGCGCAAGGCGCGATCGAACAGCGGGCGGTCCAGGTGCCAGCCGTGGCCGTAGGGGTCGCGGATGAAGTCGACGGTGTGCAATGCCGTGGAGCCCCAAGCGGAATGGTTGCCGTGGCAGGGCAAATGGTCCGTGGTCAGGACGGTGTCGGCGATCTGGAGGTCGTGCAGCAGCAGGCGCGCGACCGGCACGAGAGCCTCGCCGATCTTCGGTGGTCCGGTCGCCCAGTCGGCGAGAAGCACGGTACGGCCTGCCCTGGACAGGGTGAGGGCGGCCGCGCAACCGGCTGGGCCGCCGCCCGCGACGACGACGTCGTAGTGGTCGCGTGGTGGGCCGTGCGTCGCCGTCGGGTGGGTCACTGGGACTCGCGGAGTGGGTCGAGCTTCTCCAGATAGCCGGCGGCGATCGCCGCCTCGTCGTGGCCGGTGGTGCGCATGGCCTCGGCGATGGCCTGGGTCACCAGGGCGGCCTCCACCTGTACGGCCGGCAGCTCTCCGCTCCAAGTGCCGGCCTCCGCCGCCAGCAGCGGGCTGGCGGCCTGCGGGACCTGGACGTTGACGAGGTTGGCGTGGTCGGGCGCCCCTCGCAGTCGCTCGCCGGGAACGGATTCAACCTGGATGGAATCCGGGAACCTGCCGTCCCCGACCGTGTACCAGTGGGTCTCCACGATGCCCAAGTCGGACCAATCGTCGATCATCTGGCGGCGCTGCTTGTTGAAGTCGGAGCCGGTCAGACCGCGCAACCACACGGCGCGTCGTTCGAAGGCGTGCTTTCTGGACTCCAGGTCGACGTCAGGGTCGTTGACGATGTCGAAGTCCTCCCGCTTCAGCACGTGGTTGGGGACCTGAGCGGGCCAGAAGGTGGGCAGGTAGGGGCTGTAGCGCGGGCCCAGGCCACTCAGCACTTGGTAGCCGGAGCGGCAGCCGGCTGCGTCGCACTGCCAGGGGGCGGCCATCCATCGGGTGAGGTCTCCCGGGCCCTGCGCGTACAACGGGCCGTCCTCCGATTTGACCTGCTGGTCGCTGAGGACGTCGCCATAGTCGCGTTCGGGGCTGCCCGGTGCGCGGTGCTGGATACGAAGGGGCTCGGCGTACATGGTCTTGCTCCGTACGGGCCAGGTGACTTCGCAGCCGGGGTGGAAGGCGTCCGCGGCGCAGTTCTCCAGCGCGGCCCGGTCGAGCAGGGCCGGCTGTTCCTGGACAGGTGCTTCGTCGACGTCTTCGTGGTGCTCGCGAAGCGGGCCGGGCTGGAATCGGCCCTCCGCCCAGCGGGTGAGCAGTCGGTCTTGGGTTGGGGAGAGCATGATGTGCTGCCGTTCCGACTTGCCCTTGCCGCTGGACATCGCGTCGCCGTAGAGCCAGGGCCACGGCAGTGGTGACGTGCCGTCCCGTGCGTAGTCGCGCATCTGGACGTAGACCTGGCGGCGCAGCTCCTGGCTGCTGCCGCCCGGGTCGGCGAGGCGTGCGCGCAGTGCGGGGTCGAGAAAGTCGTGTGGACCCTCCCAGCCGAATTGGGTCGCGAAACCGTGGTTGGTCCACTGGAGTCCGCAGAACCTGCTGAGAATCGGCTCGATGTGGTCGGCGTAGGAGACGACGTCCTCGTCCGACAGGGTTTCCTCGGTGGTGAACACGTCCTGGAGTACGTCGTAGAGGGTGCGGATGGTCTTCACGCCGGGTGCGTAGTGCGGCGGGGCCACCACGACCCAGGCCGGCGTCGCCGTCCTCGTCTGCCCGCCGATCGTGACCTCCGCGGTCACGGGACCGTCAGAGACGTCGTCGTACCAGGTGTCGTTGTTGGTGACGCCGGTGATCGGCTTCTCGGGCGTGGTGTACGAGGCCGACTTCCCGTTGCCGCCGACGACCAGCAGTCGGCCGGTGGGCTCGGTGGAGATCCTGCCGAGCGGGACCTTGCGGCCCATGATTGTGCCGGTGTCGAAGGTGCCCACCTCGTGCAGCGAGGCGCGGACGATGCGGACGCCGGGGTCGATGACGAGTTTCCGGCGCTCGGCGCCGGTTACGGCGGCGTTTCGCCTGCCTCGCTGTTGCGACGTGAGGAAGGCCGCTTCGGGGATGTCGAGCGGGATGTGGAAGCGGTACCAGGCGGCCTTCTTGTTGGCGAGGTGTACCGACCAGCGGATCTCACTCACGCCGGACTCGCCTAGCTTCAGCTCGCGGACGACCTGGCCCGCCTGGTTGTAGCCGTAGACCCGGAACCTAGCCGCCTGCTTGATGACCGCTCCGGAGGCGTCCTTGTGGGCTCCGGGGGGAAGCGGTTTCTGGTCCGGTGACTCGGGGCCGATGAACGGCGCCCCGGAACTGTTTCCGACCCTGGCGACACCGATCGCCGGATGAATCTTGACCTGCACGATCTGCTCGTCCATCTGGAGCCTTTCGGTCGGACAAACCGAAGTGAACATAGCCATGGGTGCGGATCTCTTCGCAGGTGGCGGGGCCGTTGCGGGAATCGCTTCACACCGTTGGGCCAGGTGTGGGCAGCGGGGTCAACTCAGAAATCGCACCCGGTTGCAACTGCTGGACATCGGTGAACAGGCCGCGCTGCCGATGAACGAGGTAACCCCGGGTCGAAGAAGCCCGGCAAACAGTGCAACCAGACCGAGCGGTGGCGGCGGATCCAGGACGCCTTCTACGGCCAGACGTGCGAGGCTCTGCACAACGAAGCCGTCGCGAAGGGCTTCGGCGAGGGCGGGGGGACGGCTATCGGGGCGCTGTCGATGCGTCCAGGACGCATCGGGTCGGTCAAGGGTGCCGAGGCCCGCGTCAGGCCGCCCGCACCAGAAGTCGCCATCTCCGAAGTGGGGGCCTACGGTTGAAGAACCGGGGGTCCCCGTCGCGTCGAGCCGCGATCCCGCCGACGCCGTGATCGCAGCGCAGACCTCACCGGAAGTGCCCTCGCACCCACTGACGGTAATGGTCGTAGCGCCTAAACGGCATACCCTCCGGCCACGTGACCGGCAAGGAGGGTCAGCGGAGATGGACCCGAAGGTACTTCTGGAGAAGGTCTCGGCACTGTTGTGGAACCTGGCCGACGACGCAGCCGGCTCCCTGGCTGATCCGCTCGCCGGCCTTCAGGCGCTTGCGGGGGAAGGCGAGGCCCTGCAGGGCAGGTTGTTGGAACCACTGACGGATCTCCCGGACCGTCAGGCGCTGCTCGGGCTGCTGCAGGACATGCTCGGCGACGTCACGGACGCTGGGGCGGTCGTCCGTGCACACGGGTGGCACCGGGCATCGGGATCGGCCAGGGGACGGTCAAGCGGTATCCGGAGTACCGGCGGTTGCTGCAGATGGAGTTGAAGGTTGCACCGGTGCCTCAGCTCACCCGCCGCGTCGGTGATCTGACGCGGACGTAGACGATCGGACACCGCGATCGCCAGCCTACTGATCGTGCATATGTGCGATCTCACACGAAAGTAATGGGAGAGTCGAAATGGGAGATGCGGCATTCGCCAAGCTTCTGTTCATGGAGGCGAAAAGAGTTCAGGACCCGGACGGTGCGGACGAGATCCTCGTGAGCAGAGGTGACGGCGTCACGTTCGAACAGGTACGGATGCGAGAAGGAGACGTGTTCGAGTTCGACGAGCGGTTCGTGCCGTTCGTCAACCAAGCACCGATCGACATCGTTCTGCACGAAGTGAACGAGGCGACCGACCAGGTCAAGTTCATCGGCGGGGCGAAAATCATCCCGTCCGAGGTAGGCCTCGGAGAGCGGACTCAGGCAATCGGTGCGCTGTCTTTGTCCTTGTACGAGCTGACGTACAAGGTGCTCTGACGCTGCCATAAGCCATGGGGATCTGAAATCCTCCTGCATGCAGAAATGGCCTCATGGATCGGATCCACGCGGACGGGTGGCCGCCGGGACACGCTCAGCGCGGTCCCCGTTCACCGATGAGCCGAGCTCTGGGATCAGCCGGACGCAGACGGGTCTGCCGCTGTTGCGTCCGGTCGGTAACGCCTCCTGCTGGAGGATCCGTGATCGAACATGTGACCCGCGCGCTCTCGCCTCCGCGCAACGCGCAGGACCGCGGGCCCGGTGTCCCCGGCCTGTTCCTCGAGCACGTGCAGCACCGCTTCCAGGCAGGCTGCACCAGCTTGATGCAGCTCTATCGCGAGTTACTGATTGTTTCAGAATGAGGTTCGGAGGCGGTGGAAGGCATATGAGGCTGTAGGCCAGTTCGAGCAGGCCCTGGTGGATGTCGGCGCATGGTTCGTAGCGGGTGCGGAGCCGTTTGCACTGGTGCAGCCAGGCGAAGGCTCGCTACACCACCCGGCGCACCTTGCCCAGTTCGGAAGCGTGGGCGACGTCGCGTCGCGCGATCAACGGCTTGATGCCCCGCTTCCACAGCAGGCGGCGGTACTTGTCGAAGTCGTAGCCCCTAAGGAAGTTGAACGTGACAGCCCTAGGGGGAAATTGAAGAGGCAACAGTTACGTCTGACGGCCCGACGGGTTCCGCATGGATCGACACCGCAGAACCCGCTACGTATCCTGCAATGGAGGCTTCCTGCCAGAGGGTCGCTAGGCCGTGACAAGCTGGCGGCAGTGCAGTAGAGGAGCGGTGGTTCGGGGTGATCGCGCCCGAGAAAAGGCGTCTGCCCGCCTTGCGCGAGCGGTGCCCGTCCCATGCTAGGAGCATCGGTATGCCTGAGAGTGAATCCGGCGAACGTGCCATTGTCTTCGCGAACAAGAATTTCGTCGGCCTGGGCCAGTTCCTCGCCGAAGGGTCCTACGATTCAACAGACTTGAGTATCGGAAACGACGCCGTTTGTTCTGTCAAGGTGCCCTCGGGTCTGGTAGTGCGCCTCTATGAACACTGGCACTTTCAGGGTCGCCATCTGGACGTCGCCCAGGACACCCCGGACCTCGGCGGATGGGCAAGGGAAGCAAGTTCGGCCGTCGTCTACAAATCTGCCGACCATCCCCCCGAGATCACAAAGATCGTCCTTTATGAAGGTCCCCAAATGGCTGGTGCGGCCCGTGTCGTCGGGCCTTTCAACTTTCCCCAGGAGGAAACCCACCCGCAGGTCCCACTTGGTTCTGCACTCATTCCGGATGGAATGGTTCTTCGGGTCTATCCGGATCCCGTGTTCAGCCCGGTCCTCGACTTCACGGATTACTTCAGTGACATCATGGATTTGGGCCCACAAGGCGTCGACAAGTACTCATGGAAAGCATACAAAGAGCCCGGATGAGGATCCAAGGCCGTTTCTCTCGGATCATCTGATCTTTGGTTGATGTGTGTTGTTGACTGGCGCGCAGTGGGCGCGGATCGAAAGGCGATGGCTCCCTCACCAGCGAGATGGGGCGCGGCGGTCTGGCAGTACGGGTGGAGCCATCTCCCGGACGGAGCCTCCACGTGGCCGCATGCCACCTGAAGTCGAAGCTACTGACCTTCCCGAACAAGCAGCACAGCACCAACGACGAGCACCTGCGTGTCCGCTACGCGGCCTACGCGCTCCTCCGCCGTGCCGCCGAGGCCGTCACCATGCGCGGCCTGGCCGACGATCTGCTTCAAGGCGACGGGAAGAACCGCGATGTCATCGTGCTGGGCGACTTCAACGACGAGTGGCAGGCGGCGACCACCCAGATCCTGTACGGGCCGCCCGGCTCGCAGATCGGCACCGGCGGCTTCACTCACCCCGACAACCCGGGCGACGCCAACCGCTTGTGGAACCTGGCCCCGCACATCCTGGAGCGGGGCGGCTTCTCCCGCATCTTCGAAGGCCAGCACGAACTGATCGACCACATCATGATCAGCCATTCACTGCTGGCCAAGTTCCAGGAGGTCTCCACAGGCAACGAGAAGCTCCCGAGCGTGACGGAGGACCAGCCGGCCGCGCCGCACGACAAGCCATCCGACCACTCACCGGTGGCGGCGAAGTTCGACTTCTAGACTTCCGCTTGCTCGATCACCTCGGTCGGCATGGTCTGGCCCGGTGGATGATCTCTCGTTGGCTGGGCCCGTCGAAGCCGCCATCGGCCAGTTGACAGCGGGCGATGACGGCCTGTTCGACGTCGTCCGTTTCGTGTGTGTCGGCCATGCGGAAACGATCTCATCGGAGGCTGACATCCTTGTGCGGCCTCCTGCGCCAGGTGATCACGTGCCCTGCCTCACTGACGAACCCGCGCGGCCCACGACCTGGCTTTGCCCACGAGAGCGGGCTCTGACTCAAGTCTCGTGGGGTGTCACGCCCCGTGGCGCAGGGCTTTGACGGCCGGTCGGCCGGGAGCCGTTCTCATGACTGGCCGGGCCCGTCGAGGCGGTCCGTGGGACCGGCGAACGAGAGGAAGACGGTCCGCGTGGTGAGCAGCCACGTGTCGTCCACCTTGCGGAACCTGTCTTCGTAATGCCCGACCTGAACCGGGGGCCGCAGCGGTGTCCGCGGAAGCCACGGTGACCAGGATGTTGGTGCATATACGGTGTGACAGTCGGTCCGCGGGTGGTGGGCACGTCAGGAGCTTCTCACGTCCGATCCGCCGTCGGGGGGCTGCCTCAGACCTCTTGCGCCACGAGCATGGTCCTCAGCCTCCGTACCTCGGCGATCAGGCGCGGCATGTCCTCCCGGGCAGAGGCGATGAAGTCGAGATCGGCATCCAACTGCCGGTCCGGACTGAGCACCTCCCGCCCGCCGATGAACCTCCTGAGATACATCTCGTCGTCCTGCTCGGCGACGTCCGGATCGACCTGGATGCAACTTGCGCCGCCGGTTCCCCAGCGAGTCTCCAGCAGTGGCACCCAGGGGCCCGGCGTAGCGCCCGCGATGCGTCTCTCCATCGCGTCGAGCTCTGTGTCAGTCAGCGCCTCGTTCATAGACATGCCGAGATCATCCGCCGGATGCTGCCCGGAGTCCACACACTCACAGCTCGCCGCTTTGGTTGCGGGACAGCCCTTAGCCGGGCCGTATCGGCTGAAGGACCCTCACTCGGGTCCCGAGTGTGGGCCCTTCGGGCCGCGGTGGGGCGTTCGGAGCTGTCGGCGGAGTCTCGGGGGTGGCTTTGTTCACGAGTCGTGGCTCTGGCACAACTTCTGTGGACCCGTGGCCGCGGTTGTCGGCGTCCCGGATAAGGACTCGTCCGCAGAGAACGATGTCTCTACCCTGAGTCGGAGCGGGTGTGCGCGCATTTCCGCAGGTTGCGGTGCCGTGGCAGAGCGGCCCATTGCGATCGACGTGGGCGAGGTCCCTCCCACGGCGACTGACGGAGACGGAGCGGACCTGCTCCCATCTGTCCACGGGTTCGAATCCCGTCGGCACCGCAGCCGACCTGGACGTGGTCCAGCGCGCGGACCTGCCGCATCACGCCAAGGCCGTCCTGCGAGGCGCCGTTCCTAGCGCATCAGCAGTCCCCGCATCCCCAGCCCGTAGTGCACGCGCAGCCGGTGCAGCTCCCACAGGCCCACCGCCGTGACGGAGAGAGGGGCGCCCAGGATGAACACGTATCGGATCACCGTCGGCACGCCCTCGTGGGCGCCGGTGAACATGTCGATCAGTGCCATCTCCCACGCCAAGGCCATGATCAGCAGCGGCGGCACCGTCTCGTGGATGTCCGCGGTGCGGAACACGTGCTGGACGGCGAGTCCCACGCCCCAGACGACGAACGGCGTCACCCAGAAGAGGAGGAAGAGGGTGAACGCGAGGATGAGGCCCTTCGTCACGGTGAAGTGGCCCTCCACGAGGGGTTCCTGGCCCTCGAAGAACCCTGAGAGCACGATGATCGGGAAGACGGAGGCCGCCGCCATCATGGCCACGATCGCGCCGAAGCACCGCCCCGCCCGGCGCAGCAGGTCCCGTCGCGCCGCCGGAGCGGCCAGGCCGTACAGGACGCCGACGACGACCGGGAGGGTCGCCGCCAGCACGAGGGCGCTGGTCCACGACTTGTCGACCTGCTCGTCCGCCGCATCGCTGAGCTTGAGGGCGAGCTTGTAGGCGTAGGACATCCACAGGAACGCGCCCACGCCGACCAGGGTCCTGATCTTCCGCATCCGCGCCACCTCAGGATCCGAGACGATGCCCGGCCGTGACGGGGTGAAGACCCTGCGCGCGGTGTGGATGGGGCCGATCCGCCGCCGCAGCCGGGTGATCGGCCCGCCCGGCGGCGGCACCGGCGGCCCCGGGTAGGGCGGCTGGGGCTGTGGCGGCACGTAGGGCTGAGGTGGGTGCGGCTGGTAGGGCTGCGGCTCCTGGGGCGGCTGTCCGCCCGGGTTCCAGTTGCTCATCGTTTCGTCCCCCGATATGCGAGTGTGCGGCGCCGCGATGGGCGCGATCGCCGAGTGTATTGAGCACACAGGGTCCGAGCAGCCCTCGCCCCGGGGAGTGCACCGAACGGCCACAATTATGCAAGCAAGCTTGCTTGTTTTCTTCGGCGCTGCCATGCCCGACGGGAGCGTCCCGTGTCCGATCCGGCGCCCGTGTTCGACGACCTGCGCGAGGAGAGCGAGGAACTCGACCGGCTGGTGGCCGAGTTGAGCGCCGAGCAGTGGGCGTTCGCCACCCCGGCGCCCGGCTGGAGCGTCGCCCACCAGATCGCGTATCTCGCCTGGACGGACCATTCGGCGCTGCTGGCCGCGACCGACACGGTCGCCTTCCACGTCCTGGTGGAGAAGGCGCTGGTGTCGCCGGGCTCCTTCGCCGACGACGGTGCCGAGGAGGACCGCTACGCCGGGACCTACCCAGACTTTGTAGCAGCCGTAACCGCCGGCGAAGATCGCGGCGATGTCGGTGCGTTTGTCGTCCCACAGGTGTCGCCAGTACTCGAAGGATGTCTTCTTCACCCACTGCGTTTCGTCGCACACCAGGATCCGGAACTCCTCGGCGAGAGTGTCCTTGAGGAGGTTGCCGAACTCGATGGCCCGGATGGGAGGTTCTCCCGGGAGGCCGAGTGCGTTGAACAGGCCGTGGCGGATGTCGCGAGGTGTGGGGCCGGCGCGCATTTCCAGGCGGTGGGTGCGGTCGGGTGCCAGGAGCCGTAGGGCGGAGTTGACGGACATGGTCTTGCCGGAGCCGGCCGGCCCGTACACGCACATCATCGCCTTGGCCTCGATGACGGTCTCGATGTTGTCCCGGGTGGTCAGAAGTCCTTCTGTGCCGACCGCCTGCGCGTCGGGCAGGGACGGGAAATGGTCGGCGGTCTCGGGCGAGAGCAGCCCGTAGTCGAGGTCGATCATGCCGTCTCGTTCTCCTTGTGATCGTTTCCGGGCGTGGGTGGTGTCCTCGGGGTCGGGGGGATCCGGCGGGCCCAGGTGTCGGGTACTGGGGCGTGGGGGATGTAGTCGGGCCGGGCCAGTTCACGCAGGCCGCGTTGAATCGGCGGCCCGCAGTATCCGCCTCGGCTTCGTCGGCGGTCAGCGCGCCCAGCTGTTTGGGGGCCACGCGGTGGTGACGGCCTCGAACCGCTTGCGCCGCAGTTTCTCGGCGGCCTTGAGGTCGGCCCGCAGCTTCCTGGCCGCCGCGGTGCGAGCCGCGCGTACGGCCGTGAACTGTTCGCGGTCGGCGCCGCCCGCGAGGAACGCAGTTCCCAGGTGGCGTCCGGAGACCGCGTCGAACACCTCGATCTCTTCGTCGTGGTGCGGCAGTCGGCGTACCTTGATCGGGTCGCCGGCGTGACCGACCATCCAGTCGGCGATGTAGTCACGCCGCTGGAACCGCACACCGCTGGTGGAGACCAACCGGATGCGGCCGTCACCTTCGAGGCCGAACCCGATCAGCGCTTCCTTGGGCACGTCGGTTACCGGGGTGGGTTCCGCCGAACGAGTTTGAGCCCTGTGCGATCGGGGGCCATGAACGTAGGGCTCGGCCGTTGACGGATTCGTTCCGCTGGGACCGGGATGGTGGCCTTGGCTCCGCGGTCTCATCCGGATGCTGCGGGAGCCGGCCTGGTGCGCCGGTAGCGGCCGGGGGGCAGGCCCCGTTCGCGGGCGAAGGCGCGGGAGAAGGCGAACTCCGAGGTGTAGCCGACTGCTTCGCCGATGTCGGAGACCAGGTGGTCGGTGTTGCGCAGGAGCCGGGCGGCCAGGGCGATCCGTACGCGGGAGAGATAGGCGAGGGGTGAGACGCCGACCAGCTGCTTGAACTGTCGGGCGAAGGCCGGGCGGGACATCGACACGTCGCGGGCGAGGCTCTCCACGGTCCAGGGCTGTTGCGGGGCTTCATGAATGAGGGAGAGCGCGGCGCTGATACGGGGGTCGCGCAGGGCCATCAGCCAGGACTGCGGTGCGGACCGCGGGTCGGCCGCCGTGGTGTCGAGCCAGGCGCGGATGACCTGGACGAACAGGATGTCGGTCAGGCTGGCGGCGACGGCTCGTGCTCCGGGCCGCTTGCGCGTGGTCTCGGCTGCCAGGAGCCGGATGACGCCCTGGAGTTCGGAGTCGGCGCTCATGCCCGGGATATGGATCACCGGGGGTAGGGCGGACAGGACCGGGTGCTGGGAGGCGTTGCCGTCGTACTCGAATTTGCCACAGACGACGCGGACGGCGGGGCCGTCGCCGCCGAGGTCCACGACGCCGTCGCGGTCCGCCGGGTGTGCGGCCTCCAGCTCCGCGTAGGGCACGGCGGCCTGTTCGGGTCCGCCGGCCAGATGGTGGGGTTCGCCGTGTGGCAGCAGGACGATGTCCCCGGGCACCAGCTGCTGCGTCGGCTGCCCCGAGACACGCAGCCAGCAGGTCCCCTCCGCGATCAGGTGGAACCCGGCCGTGCCGGCCTGTTCGAGACCGCATCCCCAATGCGACCCGCGGGCCCTGAGCTGGGCGAGCAGCACCCCTTTGAACCCGGTGGTCGCCAGTACATCCCCAAGAACATCCATGCCTGGAACATACCTGACCCTCCTTCACTCGCATTGAGACGATGAGTCAAGTTTTCTGAGAGTTCCTGTCATTTGAGAGCTGCTGTGTCGCTCATAGAGTCAGTGTCACAGGGAAGCGCACCGGCTCCCCGCCCAATGATTTCGATCGTGGAGAGCGACATGAGCAAGATCTGGTTCGTCACCGGTTCCTCGCGTGGCTTCGGCCGTCAGTTCGTCGAGGCGGCCCTGTCCCGCGGGGACAAGGTGGCCGCGACGGCCCGCAATGCCGAAACCCTGTCGGACCTGGTCGCCGAGTACGGCGACGCGGTACTCGCACTCGACCTGGACGTGACCGACAGGGCCGCGGTGAACGCGGCCGTCAAACGGGCCGTGGAGCACTTCGGCCACCTCGACGTGATCGTGAACAACGCCGGCTACGGCCTCTTCGGCGCCGTCGAGGAGCTGACCGAACAGGCGCTGCGCGACCAGCTGGAGACCAACCTGTTCGGTGCCCTGTGGGTCACCCAGGCCGCCCTGCCCTACCTGCGCGAGCAGGGCAGCGGGCACATCGTCCAGATCTCCTCCACCGGCGGCGTCGCCTCTTGGCCGCTGGTGGGCGGCTACCACGCCTCGAAGTGGGCGCTGGAGGGCCTGAGTGAATCCCTCGCCCAGGAGGTCTCCGGACTCGGCATCAAGGTCACGCTGGTCGAGCCCGGCGCGTACGCCACCGACTGGGGAGGCTCCTCCGCCGTCTGGGCCGACCCGATCCCCGTCTACGACGGCGTGCGCGACGCGCTCGGCACGTTCATGCAGACCCTCGACTTCGGCAGCCCCGCTGCCGCAGGCACCGCACTGCTGAAGGTCGTCGACTCCGACAACCCGCCGCTGCGGGTCTTCTTCGGCACTCAGGGCAACGACATGCTTCCGCAGGTCTACGCCGACCGCCTCAAGACCTGGGCCGACTGGCAGGACATCGCCGTCGAGGCCCAGGGCAACACCCCCGCAGCCTGAGCGACCACTCGCCTTCTCGTGTACCGCACTCGTGTGCTGCCGGCCCCGGCTCTCCCCGCGAGGCCGGCAGCTCCCTGCCCTTCTTAGGGTACGACCGGATGGCCGGGCGGCTGGGCGGCCTCCTGGCTGTCGTCGGCCCGCGGTGGTGACGTTGGGCTCGTCCACGCGGACTCGCACGCAGAATCAACGAGGCCTGCGCGCTCCGCACAGTGCTGCCGTCCATGCGGTCATAGAGTCGTCGAGCCGCACCAAGGAGCGGCGGTTTTCGAGGATTTGCCGTAATTCGGCGAGTCCGGATCCGGCCAGGTCGGCGCGCCGCGCACAGACCGAGGTCTGGAGATTCACTTTCCGGGAGATGACGCATGATCCAGTCCTGGCGTAGAGCACGCCGCGCTGTCAGAGCAACCGCAACCGCTACCGCCCTGGCCGCGATCGCCCTGGTCGGCTCCGCCGGCACGGCCTCTGCGGACTACTTCGGCGGCGGGCCCAACTCCATGAAGAACTGGAACAGCGACTCGTGCCTGGTCGTCCAGGGCAGCCAGAACGGCAGCGCTGCCTACCAGTACAAGTGCTTGGGCTACGCCGACCAACTGTGGACAGTCGACGAATGGGGCACGGGCACCTTTCACCTGACGAACTCGAACAGCGGAAAGTGCCTCGTCGTCCAGGGGCTCGCCAACGGAAACGGCGCGTTCCAGTACGACTGCGCGAACTACCGGGATCAGCTGTGGCGGTTGATCGGCACGGGCTACGGGTGGCTGCTGCAGAACGTCAACAGCGGAAAGTGCCTGGTCGTCCAGGGCGGCGCCGACGGAAGCCGCGCCTTCCAGTACACCTGTGATGAGAACTACGACGACCAGCGGTGGATGTTCGTCTGACCTCCTGACGTCCCTTGGCGAGGCCTCGACGCAGGCCGCGTCGAGGCGCGTCGCTGCACAGTTGCTGCAGCGCAGGACGTTCCCGCACACGGGGGCGGGAACGTCCTGTGGGTGTGAGCGGCCGCTGATGTGGCGGGGGCCGCTGGTCCGGCGTTCTCCCCGGTCGTCAGTCCCGGATGAGCAGGACGACGAATCCCGCGACGACGCCCAGCACCACCGCGAGCACGGAGTACCGGGGCCGGGACTCACGCAGGACCGGAAGGAAGTGGTCCACGGAGAAGCGGCCCGGCCCGGTGAGTGTGGTGGGGGACTTCAACGACTGGCAGTCCGGTGTCCACCTGCTCAAGCGGCGCATGGACGGCAAGCGGGCGGGGACGGTCGGATTGCCCAGCAGCAGCACGCATTCGTTCCGCTACCTGACAGCGGGTGACTACTGGTTCAATGACGAGGGCGTGGGCGACCGGGAAGACGCCAACAGCTGCCTGCACACTTGACAAGCCGGCCCGCCGCAGCTGCGGTCCTCTGGCCGGGGCGGCCCGCGCTCTCGGACTTGCCGGTCCTGGGCCAGGTGGAACAGTTCGGCTGCGTACCGCGTCGGGGCGTCGGGGTGTGGTGGGATCGGCCGGGTGAAGGATCCCTTCCGCAGTGACGAATCGGCTCCTGGCCACGTCCGCGACGGGAGACGCGGCCGCGCGGCAGGCTGTGGCCGCCCGGGCTGCTGACGCGGCCGGTCCGGCACTGCTGCTGGACATGCTCGGCCTCATGCCCGAGACCAGCTGCCCACACCACCTGCTGGGCCCGGAACGTCCCCGCTGATGTGCCGCCGGGGCCTGTGGTGGGTCAGCCGGCGAGCCTCGGGTATGCGAGGTGGTCCGTCCTGCGGGCGGTGAGGTGGACGCGGACGTCGGCGAGGAGTTCCAGGGCGTTGTCGTAGGCGTCACCGACGCTCCCGACCGAGGGGCTGATGCCCTCGAGGCGAAGACGCTCGGTGAAGCGCAGGCTCGTGTATGGCGAGCCCGCATCCGAATGACATATGAGCTGGTCCCGGCCAACAAGGGTGCCTTCGTGGCCACGACGCCAAAGGGCCATCCTGAGTGGCACGTCGACCAGCTCCACGTCCCGCTTCACCGACGCGTGCCAGCCCACGATCTTCTGGGAGAAGCAGTCCACGATGAACGCCACGTAGGTGAACGTCTGATACGTGCGGACGTAAGTGAAGTCGGTGGTCCACTTCTCATCAGGGTCCGGGGCTGTGAAGTCCCTGTTCGGCAGGTCCGCCGCCCTCGTGGCGGCCGGGTTGGGAACGGTCGTTCTGGGTCTCTTCCCGCGCACGACGCCGGCCATGCCGAGCGAGCGCATGGCCCGGTCAACCGCCCCGAACCCGGCCCCGGGCAGCACCGTGCGGCGGATGAGAGCCAATATTTTGCGCCGGCCATGGAGACCCTCAGGAGCCGGCACACGCTGCCCAGCACCGTTGGTGGTGAAGGCCAGCGACCGGATGGCTTCCTCGACCAGGGCGTCACTTACGGTCCCCGGGCCGCGGGCCCGTTCACCGGCCCCACGGGGGCGCGGCAGGCCCTTAAGGTTCGTGCCGCGATCTTCAGTCCCGCGCTGTTCAGGGCGGTGAGGATCGACTCGACGGTATGACCGACGGCCTTCATCTGGTCGACGTAGGCGACGATCAGCGGTTTCGGGGGTCGAGTTCCCCCGCGACGAAAATCGTCGCCGACTTCAGTACCTCGTTGACCTCGCGCAGCCGCTTGTTCTCCGCCCGCAACCGCCTGAGCTCCTCGCGTTCGTCGCTGGTCACGCCCGCAGTGACGCCCGTGTCGATCTCGTGCTGGCCACCCAGCGCCGCACGGATTCACGCGAGACACCGAGCGACTCGGCAACCTGGACATGGACAGTACGCTCGGTGGAGTACTCCGAACGGTGCTGGGTCACCAGACGCACAGCCTGGCTCCGAAGCGCGGGGTCGATCTTCTTGGGCACGTGTCCGATCCTCTCTGATGGCTCACAACGGAGCGGTAGAGAAGTCAGAACGGTTCAGTTCATCCTTGTGTGGGGCGTTGGTGCCCTCCCACCCGCCTATTGGGTGGGGCGGCCCCACGTGGCGCGGGGCGCCGGTGTGTGCGGGCTGGTGGTGGGTCAGGTCTTGGGTCGGGTCCAGAGGATGACGATGGCTCCGTGTTGGCCGGCGGCGCCGTTTTGGCCGTTGCTGCCTGGTCTGCTGCCGAAGCCGTCTTGGCCGGCGGAGCATTGGTCGGAGGCGGTGCCAGCACTGTTGTCGAGGCATCCGCCTCTGCCCCCGTCGCCCCCGTAGCCGCCTACACCGCCGAATCCGCCGTTGCCTCCTCCGCCGTACGCCCAGGCGCCTTCAACGCCGTCGAGGAAGTGCCGTGCCTTCACGCCGGGCCCATCGGCCACCGGGGCGCCGCCGGCGCCTGCGTCGCCGGCCCATTCTGGGCTGGGGCGGTGTTCCTTGCCGGTGACGCCCTTGCCCGAGGAGCCCTCTCCTCCGGCGCCTCCGGCTTCGGGGGTGGCACTGTCGGTTCCGTCGGGGCCGGGGTAGTCGGGCGTCAGCTTGGTGCACCGTTTGGTGTTCACGCTCTTGGTCGTGCCGTCCAGGCCCTTGGTGCCGGGTGTGCCGGCGGGCGCGCCGGCTGTGCCACCTGTGCCGCCGGCACCGTCTTGTACGAGGGCTTCGCCTCCGTAGGCGCCCCCTCCGCCCCCTCCGCAGCCTCCGCCGTGGCCTCCGGTGCCTGCCGTGCCGCCCTTGCCGCAGGGGGCGGTCAAACCCCGGGCTTCAGGTAGAAGTCCTCACCGTACGGCTCGATGAAGAGACAAAGATCGCCTTTGCCTGCGTTCGCCACAGGAAGCCTGCTGCGTCCCACCTGTCCCCCCAAGACCGTCACTCCAAATGGGCCACTCCACATATCTGCCCACACCAGCTCCGCCTGCCTCAAGCCGCTCTAGCCCTGCCGGTTGCGGGGCAACCCTTGACGCAAGGTCCGGCGTGCCCAAGCGAATGATCGAGGCCGGCGGTTGCCCGATGTGCATTCCTTGCGGCGTGCTGCGGTGCTAGCATTTTTCGGAGCGTTCCGTTGAGGTCTGCGGAGCAATGGGGGGTGGATTGCAACGCCGATTAGCGGTCGTCGGGAGCTTCCGTAATCAGGAGCTCCATATCCATGGATTCACCAACGAATCCGTGTTCGCCGAGATCTGTGCCGGGATCGGTGCCTGGGTGCAGCGGACGGGCCATATCCTCCGGGTGGGGTGGAGCAACGACCATCTGCTCAAGCAGGCGCGCCCCGAGGTCGATGGCCTGGAGAGCGTCGTACGGAATCCGGACGGAACGCTCGGTGCGAACCCGGAACACTGCCGTTTCCTCTTCGAGGAGACCGCCGACTACCATGCGATGCGCGGATTCCTCGAGTCGGCGGTGGTGAATCCGACGTCCGCGGCCCATGTCGAACTCGACATCAGCGAACCCATGCTCAACGGCAGCAGGGAACGCAACACACTGGCCTGGACGCCGGTCCGGGAGCGCGTGGTCGCCGGCACACGGATCGCGGACCATATAAACACCGGCGTCGTCCGGCGGTACGAGATCGACGGCCGACGTGACTATGAACTGTTCCGGTCGAAATACCTGATGAACATGTTGACGGACACCGGCGCCCGGGAGGTCGACCTGGTGGTGGCGGTCGGCGGGGGGAAGGCCAGCGGGACCTTCTACCAGACCGCGCTCGAACGGATGAAATTGCTTCCGCTTCCCTATTGCGGTGGCGAGGCCCAGCGTACGATTTTGCGCTCCTACGCCCGCCGCAACAGCAGGGCTCTGGAACGGATCACCTATGTGCTCGGACATGAGATGCCCGAGGTGGAACAGGATTACGCTCCGGATGAGGTCGGCGGACTCCTCCGCATTCTGGACAACGTCGAGAAGTTCTTCAGTTACCCCTATCGCGTCTTCGTCGCGTTCCCATACGGCCGGACCGCCGAACAGCGGGCGACGCAGAACCACCTCTTCGGCATCATCGAGCGCGCCATCGCCACGGTTTCCGCAAGCGCTCCCAACCGTTATCCCCATGCCTCGGCCGTCCGTATCGACCAGCACATCTTCGGGACCAGGGAGATCCACCGGGAGATGTGGAGCATGATCCGCAACTGCGGTGTGATCATGGGAGAGCTCACCCCGATCGACCCCGGCGGAGCACCCAATCCCAATGTCTTCTACGAACTGGGCTTCGCGGACGGGGTGTTCAACGACAAGCCCCACCTGCTCACCGCGCGGCACGGCACGGAGGTGCCCTTCGATGTCGGAAACAAGCTCATCTACTACTGGTCGGACCTGGAGCACTTCGAGCGGGTGTGCGTCGAGCAGTTCCGACGGATCTTCGACCGGGTGCACAACAACGAATAGTGTTCCCCGCGACACCGCCACACCGGCAGCCGGCCCGGCTGGGGAGTTCCCGATTCCGGCGAGCGCCATCGGGCATCTGGAGGAACTGCTGCGACGAGAGGTGCTGCGCGTCCTCGACAGCGCCAAGAGCGTCGACGAGCCCGTCCTCGTCCACCTGCTCGGGGTTCCGGGCGCCGGGAAGTCGACTGTCGCAGCGCTGCTGGCAAGGGAGCTGAGTCCGCTCTCCCCCACGCTGGTGGCCTTCGACCAACTGATGGAGGCTGTTCCCGAGTACCGCCGGGCCACCGACCGACAGGAGGCGTTCCGCCGGTGGGAACTGCCGGCGAGGGACGCCGGGTACGCACTGCTGCGTGAACTGATCCAAGCCAGGGCCACGGTCGTTCTCGACCACAGTGGCGCGGGTCCCGGACACGTGGAGCTGCTGGAGTACGCGCGCACAGCGCTCCACTACCGCACAGCCGTGGTACGGCTGAGAACATCCCCGGAGACCGCTGCGCGCCGTGCGGCGGCCCGGCAGGCCACCAACGGCCGGTACTTGCCCGCGCACTACATCGCCGAGCGCCAGGTGGTCATCGAGCGGCTGCTGGAAGGCTATCGTCGTGCCGCGGACGACTATGTGGAGATTGCCAATGACGAGGAATGCGACACCGCCCTGCGGCCCCTGGCAACCGCCTGCGCACGCTTCGCGCAGCGGTTCACCGGGCCCGGCCCGGCGTGAGGGCCGACTGCGTGTCGTGGCGGCAGTACTGCCGGGGGCGCGGCAGTGACCCCGGACGCGTCCGTCATCCTGAGCGATGAGCCCGGCTCCTTCGCGTGGGGCGTGCTGGCCGTAAGGCATCCGGCGCTCATCAAGAAGGTGCGTGGAGCCTTCCCGTACGATCCCGCTCGGCACCGCGCGCTTGACACCTTGCTCGCGCAGATCACGCAGGGAGTGATCGAACCGCTCGGTGATGATGCGCACGACGCCGCCCGCTGGGCGGTATGGGGACGTGGCCACTTCGGCCGGTCGTGGTTCGATGTGCCCTTCCTGTGGGCGGAGAGCTACTTCTACCGCAAGCTGCTCGAAGCGGTCGGCTACTTCGAGGACGGGCCCTGGCGGGGGATCGACCCGTTCGGTCCGTTCAAGCAGGCGGAACTGAGCACCGTGGAGGCCGACGAGGAGCCAGCCGTACTCGACCACCCCGAGCTGCGTCCGGCCGACGCGCAGGCCCAGGCCCAGGCACTGCTCCTCGGCTCATTGTGGGGCAACCGCGCGGACCTCGGCTTCCACATCACCTCGGGAACCTCCACAACGGAGACCGGTGGCGGGGGTCTGGTCGCGGACGAGTCAGCGCTGCTGTGGACTTTGCTGCCGGAGGGAAGTCCGGCCACGGTGTGCGTGGTGGCGGACAACTCCGGACGTGAGCTCCTCGCCGATCTCCTCCTTGTCGACCATCTGCTGAGCCATCGCCACGCCGAGCAGGTCGTCCTGCATGTCAAGCCGTACCCGTACTACGTCTCCGACGCCACGACCGCCGATGTGATCGAATGCCTGCGCCGGCTCACCGCCATGCGGAGCGCCGAAACAGGGGCCGGGCAGCGGCTGTGGTCGGCCTTGAGCAGCGGCCGCCTGGCCCTCCGCTCCCATGCCTTCTCCTGCGCCCCCCTTCCGTACGCGGACATGCCAGACGACCTGCGGGGGGAGTTCTCCGAAGTCACGCTGACCCTGATGAAAGGCGACCTGAACTACCGTCGCCTGGTAGGCGATCGGAGCTGGCCCGCCACCACGCCCTTCGCCGATCGCACCGCCTACTTCCCGAGCCCGGTGGCCGCGCTGCGCACCCTGAAGTCCGATGTCGTCGTCGGGCTGGACGATCAGACCGAGGCCACCCTCGTCAAGGCCCACGAGCAGCGGTGGCGCACCAGCGGTACGCACGCGCTGATCCAGGTCAGGCGCTGAGCAGGAGGAGTGACGCCGATAGCGCTCCAGGATTGCGCGCTACGGCGCGTCCTGCGGCCTGTAACGTCCCTAGGCAGAACGAGCGGTCACGGGCCGAGATGGCCTCCGGTGGCTGGACCGGTGCCTCGCTGGCGAACGTCACGGGCGTCGACCCCAAGAGCGTCGAGCGGTGGGTCAACCTCGGCCGTACCCCAGGGCGCTGCTGACTACCGAGGCCCTGGGCGAGGACGTACATGCCCTCGGGCCGGCGCTCAGGCAGGCCCGTGCCGCGCGGGCCGTGATGATCTGCGTGTGTCTGTCAGTGGTGTTCGGCGTTGAGGTGTCAGTGTCCTGTCTGGGGTTGTCTCTGGTCGAGGGCGTGTGGCTGGAGCTTCGGTGCTGACAGTGCTTGCCGATTCCGCGCTGACATTTTTGGCGTAGTGCCTGCTCATTTGGGTGCACATCGCTATGGCAGGCACGTATGGGACACGACTCCGGAGCCCTTGTCGAGGACGTCTTTGCACGCCTTCTGGGCTACCCACGCGCCGCTTCTCGCCACCTCGTGCCGGAAGCGTGTCGTCCTGCGGTGGGATGGGGATGAAGCGCCCATGGCGAAGACTTGGCGCGCTGTCCTGGTGCTCGCGTTCGTGGGGTGGAGCGTGTTCGCGTACCAGTGGACCGAGGTCGGGTGCAGCATTCCCCGGGCCTATCTTGCGGTGGTCGAGTACGGGACACCGGAGGGCATCGAGTTCCTGCCGGCCTGTCACGGGTAGGCGGAGCTCCCATGGTTGGCGCCCGCGTCGGCGGCTTCAGTGGGTGGGCTGGGCCGCTCGTCACCGTCGCCTGTGTCGCCGTTTGCTGATGCGCGACGTGTGGGTTTCAGTGGTTGGTGACAGGGCTTTCAGTAGGGGTTTTGGCTGGTGGGAGGGTTGTGGGGTGTCGTTTTTCTACTGAAGGCGGGTGTCGTTTTCCGTTGAAGGTTTGCTGTCGCGTGTGTGTGGGCTTGCGGGAGGGCCTACTGCTCGGCTTGCTGGGCTGTCGCTGTCTTTGGGAGGCGAGGGTTGCGGCGTGTGCGTCGATGGTGTGGCAGGGTTTGCGATGCGCGGGATCGCCTTGCGACGGGTGGTCTCACGCAGCCGGGACCACTGCTGCTCTGAAGCAGTGGTCAGCCGAATGTTCCGTCCTCGCGGTCGGTGAAGGATTCACAGCCGTCGTGCTCGAAACGCAGCCGCCCGTCGAATGCTGACCCGGCGTTGGTGCAAGCGCCCCAGTCCTGGCCGAGCTCTCCACTGAGCGCGATCCAGAACCGGCACCCACCGCACTGCTCGTAGTACCACTCGTCTCGATAGTCAGGTTCTCCAGTGGACCGGTTCAGCAGTCGTAGCCAGCGCGCGTGAACCACATCGTTGTGGCCACGATCGTCACCCGTCCAGGGCGTGCCACCCATCACCCAACCCCCAACGCTCTCCCCGGATTCGCAAGGTCAATCTGCACAGAACCGAGACTGGGCCACCAGCTGATTCTTGCGATGCCCGGCGCACCACTGCCGGCTGTCGTCGGCGGCTGGCTGCGTAGGTGACTGCGGGGTTCTGGAACGCATTCCGTGAGAGCGATCGACGAGTCTCTTCTGATCGGCAGACTGGAGCGATGCGGATAGAGAGCGTCGTCGGGTCGACCAGCGGGGCACTCAGCGCACGAAGACCGTTCCCGTGCCGTGGTTGTCGCCAGAGGTCAGGCCCCAGAGGATCAGCACCACGATGATGGCCAGCAGGACCAGCCCCGGCACGTTCTCGGGCCCCCAACGAACGGGCTGGCGAACGGGTGGGCCGGGTGTGGCATCGTCGCGCGCGGTGTCGGAGTCGGCACGCTGCCAGGGCGCGACATCGGCCTCACCCCGGGCGATCCGCGCGGCCACGCGGCGCACGTCGGCCGCGTGGTAGGTCGGCTCGCGGGTCAGGTCCGGGGAGGGCGCACCCGAGGTACGTACACGGTTGGCCCGCGCTACCGCCCTGATGCTGCTCGGCCTGATCTGCGGCCAGATTCGCCGGACTTCGGCCGTCGTCAACCAGCCTTGCCCGTCCTCACGGTCCTGCTCGTCCGCTGCCCCCATTCGAAGTCCGCCCCCTCACTAGCCAGCCACCCGTGGGCTTGATACCCAAACCGCCCGGAGATCACCCCGGCCGGGCCTCCACACTCGAAC
Source organism: Streptomyces sp. NPDC096339 (assembly GCF_044762985.1). Taxonomy (NCBI): domain Bacteria; kingdom Bacillati; phylum Actinomycetota; class Actinomycetes; order Kitasatosporales; family Streptomycetaceae; genus Streptomyces; species Streptomyces sp. NPDC096339. The sequence continues at coordinate 75,372 of NZ_JBIWFI010000031.1, forward strand.
TCACGCCCACCGCGGCTGCCGCGGACACCCGGCGCTGATCCAGCCGTGGGACGGGAGGTCAGGTGATGGTAGATCGTGCGCAGCGGCTCTGTGCCCCGGAATCCCGGGTGGTTCGCCTCGTACGGTTCCGGGGGTGCGGCGAGGACGTCGCCGCACCCCCGAGGCCGACCGCCAGGGTTACGTGCCGGAACCGTGCCTGCCGGCGCCTGGGGGCGGCCCCCCCGGTCGGGGGTGCCCCGGTGTCGGGGCCGGGGCACCCACAGGTCAGGACGTCGGGACGGTGACCGAAGCGGCGGAGTACTCGCCGTACCAGCCGCGGTACGGCGTGTTGAACTTGCCTCTCGCCTGGGTGCCGAAGATGTGCACGGCCATCGTGGCCGCGGCCGGGGGCGTGAACGGAGAACGGACAGCAGTTGTTCACGACAGATCTGGCAGCACCAGCGCGTCGGCAGCCACGCTGCCTGGCCGTGGCCGAGGAGGTTCGAGCGGTCATCCGGCGGCTCTGCGAGAGCTCTCTCCCGCAGAGTCTGGCCTGTAGGGCATGATCGCGAACATGAGTGAATCGGAACTGGAACGGCTCTCACGGATGTGGAAAGAGCACATGCGCGCGCCATTCCCACCACACATGCGCGGTCGAGAGATCGAAGGCGAAGATATGGTGTTGCTCGACTCGTATATCGCTGGCGGTGTCGTCTCGTCGCTGTCAGGGCCTCTTGATGGGAAGCGCCGCGAGATCCTGCTTGTTTGCCTTGAGGCCATTGAGAAGGTCCTGCCGTCGATCGATGATGATGACGGCGCGTCCGAGTACTACAAGCACCTGCGGGACATGGCTGCGTTGGCTGTCGAACTGGGCAACGCCAACGCTCGCTAAGGCTTGTCCCGTAAGGATTGGTGGGCGTGGGCGGGTAACACCGTCCGGTGGTTAGCCGAAGAGCAAGTCGACGTCCCTCGCCACGCAGAACTGTAGGACGACGACCAGCTGGCGGACGTCCTGGATGCGGCGTTGCCAGACCGGATCGAGTCGGTCATCCTGCAGCTGCCCAGCGATCTCGCTGAGACGGGGCAGGATCGCAGCGCAGTGTGCCGGCGTGAGGTGGCCATCGTCGTCAGGGTGGTCGAGAAGCGGTGTCAGTGGAGTGGAGACTTCGCTCCAGGGACGCTCTCCGCCGAAGCCGCGCATCTCGGCAAGGGTGAACCCCTCGATCTGCGCCAGCCATTTCCGGAACATTCCGAAGCCGGTGTAGGACCAGGAGATGTCCGGGCTGTCGATGTTGTGGTCTCCTGGGAACAGAACCAGTCCCACCGTGTACTCCTCATTGGCCGAGCACACAGGATCGGCTGTGGGAAGGAGAGGCCGCAACTGGAATGATCACCGTGTGGCTGGTGTGATCACGGCGTCCGAGCCGTCCTGGATAGCCCCGTTCACCGGGCTGAGCCCTCGCCGTTTCGGCAAGCTGCTGACCGCAGTCCGCCGTGAGACCAGGGTCGAGGCCCAACGAGGGCGCCCCTGGGGACTGCCGCTGCAGGACCGCATCCTGCTGGTCGCGGCCTACTGGCGCACGAACTTGACGCTGCGGCAGATCGCCCCGCTCTTCGGCATCTCCAAGTCCGCAGCTGACCGAGTCATCGGCCATCTCGGCCCGAAGCCGGCGCTGTAGCCCAGGCGCCGCTTCGCGAAGGACACCGTGCTCATAGTGGACGGCACCTTGGTCCCCACCCGTGATCACGCAGTGGCCGAGCAGTCCAAGAACTACCGGTACTCGACCAACCACCGGATCGTCGTCGACGCCGACACCCGCTTGGTCGTCGTGGTCGGGCGGCCGCTGCCGGGTAACCGCAACGACTGCAAGGCGTGGGAGGAATCCGGCGCGAAGGCTGCCGTCGGCAAGACGATGACCATCGCGGACGGCGGCTACCCGGGCACCGGACTGGTGATGCCCCACCGGCGCCGCACGGGCGAGGAGCTGCCCGCCTGGAAGGAAGCCCACAACAAGTCCCACAAGCAAGTACGGGCCCGTGTCGAGCACGTCTTCGCCCGGATGAAGACCTGGAAGATCTTCCGCGACTGCCGTCTCAAAGGCGACGGCGTTCACCACGCCATGCTCGGCATCGCCCGACTGCACAACCTCACCCTCGCCGGATAAACGAGCGGTCCCACACAAGACCGATCACTTTCGACCGGCCCGAAGATCATTACGGGACAAGCCTTAGGCCGTCAGACCTTGTGGCCTGGTTCGGAGTGGAGGCTCTGCGTACCGAGTGCGGTGCGGGGCGGTCAGTTGTGCATTTCCACGTTTCCGGTGTTGCAGGCGGAGTATTGCTGGTTGATGTCGAGGCCCTGGCTGGCCCATGGTGCGAGGCAGGGGACGGTGGTGTTGGCGAGGGGGGCACCCATGGAGCCCACGAGCTGGGTGGTTTCCGCCATGACGGGCGCGGCAGCGTCGATGGCGAAGCCGTTCGGAGAGGGGTCGAGCGGTCCGGTGTCCGCGGTGGCCGCGTTGGCGCCACAGAGGATTGCGGCACCGGCCAGCAGCATGGTTGCTCCAAGCTTCGTCGCACGCATCAAGTTGCTCCGTTCGTTCATGGCAGTCCTGGGAAAAGGTTCTGATCACAAGAACGTTTCGGCTTGATCTTGGTTACGGCGCGAGGTTCGGGTCTGGGGTCGGGGCAGCCCGTGCCGATATGGCGTGCGTGGGTGAGGCCCGGTGCCCGGTCTTTCGGGGGCGGTACCGCCGGGCCGCCTCAGGCAGTCAGCCGGCCCCGGCCAGTGACGGCTGGTCAGTGTGTGCCTGTGCCCGTCCCGGTCCCAGGCGGCGTCGGCCGGGGGAGCGGGGCGCCGCCGCAGGTTCCTCGGCGGCCGCGGGCGGCGCCTCGGCCGGCTCGGCGGCGAGACGGGCCCGGCGGACGGCTGCGGGCTGTGCAAGGGGAGTTGCGGGGCGCGGGCCGGTGCCCAGGACGCGACGTTCGATCATTCGCCTAGTTTCCCGGCTCGGCCCCGGGGGTTGCGACCATCGAGGGAGCAGGTCCCGCTCCACCACCACGTCCGGGCCCGCGCCCGGCCAGGCCGCCCCGGCGGAGCCGGCGGTGCCTGCGCACCGGCAGCCGTCCGCGCCTGCGCGGCGTCAGGGGCGTGGTCGGCAGCGGTTCCCGGATCCGGGAAGGGTGCCGCCCCGACGAGAGCCCCCGGCCGATACTTCGGGTGCCGGCCGGGGAGCCTTTCGCGAACCGTCCGGCGGGTCAGCGGTCCGGGTTGATGCCGTTCGAGACGGACTTCACGCGGGCGATCTGGACCTTTGCCGCATACTCCACGTTGCGGAGCTCGGTGTCGCTCGCGCGGAGGTGCGCCACGACGGCGCCGATGCGCATGACGACATCGAAGCTGTCGCCGTCCTGCATTGCCTCGGTCTCGTCTGCGCCGGCGTCCACCGTCACCGGCTTCGCCGGCTCGCCGTCCTCCGCTCTCTTCTTGCGCTCGTGCTCCGCCAGGTTCTTCATCGTCGTGGACGCGTCCTTCGCCGCGGCGAAAGTGAAAAGGGTGAACTCCACCCGTGCCCGGTCTGCGGAGCCCCGGGCCTCCATGTCCCTGTTCCCGATCGCCTGAATCCCGGGACACGGCGACTTCGTCAGCTCGGGGCAGCCCTTGACCACATCGTTGCCCTGGACCACGACTCGATCACCGCCGACCATGACGTCGCCGATGCTGCCGTCGGACGGGAGTGCGGAGTACAGGCCCGTCGTGTCCACCCAGACCGGCGGGAAGTTCGGCGTCACGCCCTTGCCGTCGGCGGGTGCCGATGACCCTCCGCCTTCCTTGGCGGGCGGCTTTGCCGTCATCCCTCCCGCGGTCGGGCTGCCCTTCGCCGAGCCTTCCGCCGGAGTGCTTCCGTCCTTGCACCCGGTCAGGGCAAGCGCCACTACCGCCGCGACAGCGGCCCCCCGTGCTACAGCCTTCACCCGGAATCCTCCGATGCCCTGATCATGCCCGAAGAAGATCGGACCATGATCGGATTCATTGACATGCACACCCAACCCCATTGGCCATCGACCGGCCAAATTCGGCGGCGGCTTCACGCTGTCGCGGAACCGCGCAGCAGTGACCTCGTCCGGCCTCAGGCTCTCGGCGCCCAGGATCTACACCGCGATCGCGGCCGCACGCCGAACATGTTCCTGACGAGGCACGCGCTCAGTGAGCCGTTTCAGCGTTGACGCTCCAGGGTGAGGATGGCTGCGGCGATGAGGGTCATGCGGTTGGGGCTGCAGCGGGCTCGGCGGAAGACACGCGAGGACTTCAGTGGTGCGATGCTTCGTTCGACCGGTGCTCGCGCTGCGGACAGGGCCCGGTTGATTGTCTGCTGGGTTGCGGTGAGGTCCTGATGAGGAAGCCGTCTGATCGGTGTGGTCACCCAGGAGCCGGCCCCGATGTAGGCGCGGTCGGCGAGGATGGGAACGCCCTGGCGTTCGCAGATGCGGATGATTCGGTGAGTGCGGGCCGCGGTGAGGTCATGGGTGCGGCCAGGCAGTGCGGGTGAGATCCATAGCAGCTTGCCCGCGGGATCGGTCACGACCTGCACGTTCACACCGTGACGGCGGTGCTTCTGGGAGAAGTCGGCCCGGCTGTCGCCGACGCGGTCGCACTCGGCGAGCGTCCCGTCGAGCAGGACGTGATCAGGATCGGCTTCTCGCAGGACCCGCAGCAATCTGGGTGCGCGGCGGTACAGGTGATCGACGACGGCTGTGACGTAGGCGTGGGCGGTACCGACGGATATGCCGAAGCCGGCGGCGATCTGCGCGAGCGTGTCGTGGCGGCGGAGGTAGACCAGGCCCACGAGCGCACGCTGGTGAGGCGGGAGCTTGCATCAACGGTCACCCTCGCGGGTGACGATGAGCATGGATACCCACTCGACCAGGGCGTGAGGCAGGTCGAGTGCGGCAGGATAGGGAACCAACAAGGCTCCTGTGCTGATGAGTTGAGACGTCGAACACCTCTCTCAACGGCACGGGAGCCTTGTGCGTTGCGGGACACCGGCCCGTCACCCGATCAGTGGCCACGCTGAAAGAGCTCACTGATTCTGCGCACTTTTTGGGTGCGGAAGCCGTCTGACCTACGGATGGTTGGGCGTGGGGCCTGGTTGTGCAGGTTGGTTGCGTACTGCGCGGTTTCACCGGTCCTCGGTATGTGGTGCGTGTTTGCCGAGTGGGCTGCTCGGCACTGGGGACGAGTGGATTCCTTTGCGTTTCCGTACGTGCGTATGACGCTGTGCGGTAGTGCCCGTGATACTGGCGTGGTCGGCGTTGAGAAGTGAGCGGTTGGGGGGCGTGTATGGGCAGCTTTCGCGTGAGTAGGGGAAAGCCGTTCGCGGTGTGGAGGACGCCGGCGATCGCTGCCGAGGTGTATGCGAGGTGTACTACTCCTTGTGGTGAGGTGACCCTGATCCGGGAACGCGGCCCACGGACGCGTCCGGAGGACCATGCCGATGCGGTGGAGAGCTGGACGGTGTCACTGCGGGACGGGGAAGCCATGCTCAAGGTTCACCGGCTCGTGGCGGAGCCACTGTTGATGCGGTGGCGGATCCGGAAGGGTTTCGATGGCGAGGTGGACGGGGAACCGTTCCGTTTCACGGGCGCGTCCGCGCTGCGGCGCTCCCGCCGTTCGGTCAGGTACGAAGGACCCGCGATCGATGTCCGGATCGTGCCTCGTGCGTGCAGCCTCCGTCTTGTCCAGCGGGGAGAGGAGGTCGGATTCCGCTCGTCCAGCAATCAGTGGGAGCTGTCGGGCCCCACTGATCATGCCGTGTTGGCTGTCTGCCTCTTTGAGTGGGCCGGGTTGGAGGCTGTGCTCAGGACGCCCGTGATCCGGGACCTGTGATGCGATGCGCCGGTTTGGTGTCAGTGGGGGATTGGCAGTGACGGTCCGTCAGTCAGGGCGTTCGTGCTGGTCGTATGACCAGGAGCCGCGTCGGTTGCTGACATGGAAGCGGTGCTTGGTGGGGTGGTTGCCGCTGTCATGGGGCGGTACACCACCACGGTGTCCACTGCCACGGAAATGGTGCTTCTTATCCATGGTGGGTGTGGCGGACGGGAAAGCTGGGGCCTGTGGAGGTCTTCCCGGTCGTGGAGTGTGTGGTGGTGGGGGAGCGGAGTGCGCTGCCTGAGCTTGTTCTTTATCTTCTGGCGCTCCTGAAGTGGTGCGGGCAGAGTGGGTGGCATGAGAGACAGTTCCGGCTCTGTTCCTATGGACGTAGATGACCGTCAGGTGATGGAGCACATCCTCGGTCGTCCCTTGAATCAGACATGGCTGGCGGGTGCGCTGGGACCGGGTAGCCGGGTCGTGGTCGTTCGTGCCCTGGATTGGGATGGTCCTTGGCAGGCCGAGTTTGCCGGAACGGTCGATGCCATGGGTGCACCCGAACCCAACGAACATGCCCAGGCGCTTGATGGCGAGTTGCTGTACTGGGTCACCTGCGACTCCCCGCAGTACGACAGCGCCGGGGACGGCCCCTATCGCAAGGCCCAGATCTGGGGCCGGTACCTGAGGACCGAGTCGGAGCCCGAAGCATAGACGTTCCGCAGGTCATGTTGCCGCGCTCGAATCGTCTGTCGAACTGGGTCGCTCACCTGGGGGTTCGTCGGACGTGGGGGCGGCCTTCGTCTGATCATGTGCTCCGACCAAGGTGCACGTGACCACGACGAAGGCCGTAAGGTGAGTCTGCTGCCTGCTGCTGTTCGGAGGGAAGCGTTCGCGGAAGCGTCACGCCTCCGGGGCGAGTTCCACGAGTGCCTGACCGCCCGGCGCGACGAGTTGTTCGAGCTCGCCGACGCCGTGTTGTGTGCGGACGGTGTGGTGAAGTCCCCGGTGGACCTGACACTGCTGCCCGAGCACCGTCGTGGGCACGGAGCAATGTACGGCGGCCTGAATCACGGCCGGATCGACCTCGGCCGGCTGCGAACCGTGCTGGCTGGGCTGTCGCTGCCGCGTTTCGACGGCGGGCGCCTGGTCCTGGCGGTCGATGTGTCGCCGTGGCTTCGCTTGGACGCGCCGTGCTCGGCGGAGCGGCTGTTCTGGCCACGTCTACGGCCGGGCGAAGACGGCGTCGCAGTTCATCCCTGGCTGGCCGTACTCCTTCGTGGCCGTGCTGGAGCCGGGTGCCACGTCCTGGACCGCGATCCTGGACACGGTCCGGCTCGGCCCGGCGGACGACGCGACCGCGATCACCGCAGCCCAGCTGCGGGATGTCGTCGAACGTCTCATTGCCACAGGTCAGTGGCGGGCCGGGGACCCGGCCATCGTGATCGTCAGCGATGCGGGCTATGACGTCACCCGCCTGGCCTGGGTCCTTCGCGACCTGCCGGTCGAGCTGGTCGGCCAGGTTCGCTCCGACCGCGTGATGCGTCTGCCGAAACCACCGCGGATGCACGGGGTCAACGGCCGGCCGCCCAAGTACTTGTTTGCGATCCCCTGATTTGGCTGGACGGACGGCCTAATCTGGTGGGGTGTCAGCTGGTGCTGTACGGGTTGGTGAGCGTCGGTGCCGGGGCTGTGATGAAGCTCTGGCGCCCGGGGCCAGTCCGAGTGCGGTGTTCTGCTCGTCAGCCTGTCGTTCCAGGTCATGGCGTCGCCAGCAGAGGTTGCGGAAGCGGCTTGCGGCGGTGCGGGACGGGGCCGGCGTGGTGGAGTGCGGTGTCTGTGGGACACGGTGGATCGCCGGGTTGGACCGGCGGTCGAACGCCCTCTACTGCTCGGGCCGGTGCAAGGTGAGGGCTTGGCGGGTCCGGAACGAATCGTTCGGTGAACGGTCACGGTAACCGCAGCGTGAACGCCCATCCGCTCACGCTATGTCCAATTTCATCCAGTTCTATGGAGTTTGTTGCGATGAGAGGTTTTCCGGTCTGACGCTGTGAGGGCAGCGGGCTGCGTTCCGTCACGGCCTTGAGAACCGTGCCCGGCCCGCTCTGGGTGGTGACACACATGCCCGAAGATCACAACGAGGTCGGAAGCGTCAGCCAGCAGCGATACGAGCAGATCGTTGCTGAACTGCGCGAAGTAGTTGGGGCCCAGCCCCTGGGTCAATTCGTCATCGGGGACCGCTCGCTTGAGATCGAGCCGATCCGTGACTTCGGTGGGCGGGTCGCCGGCGAGAGGACTCCGCTCGTCCGTGACTCCTTGGTCAAGTTGGCCGCAGACATCGGGCTGGCCTACGGCACGGTCGCGTCCGCGAGGTGGACGGCTTCGCGGTGGCCGCAGGAGCACCGCAGGCCCGATGTCTCGTTCAAGGTCCACCGGATCCTCGCCCAGATCGAGAGCGAGGAGGAGCGGTTCGCGGTCATCGGGACGCCACCGGAGGGCAAGCCGAGGTGGACGCCGGACGAGGCGTCCCGCCGGGTCGGCCGCCAGGTCGAGACGCCGGTTACACCGGAGGAGAAGGTCAGCGCGATCCATGCCCTGGCCAGGAACGATGAGGTCGCCGCTGTGGTGACCACGGAGCTTCTGCGCCGGCCGACGGTGGCCGCCCAGGTCAGTGCCGAGGACAAGGTCAAGGTTGTGGAGGAGCTGACCCGCGATGAGAAGGTTGCCGCGGCGGTGACTACCGGGCTGCTGAGGCGTCCGACGGTCGCGGCCCAGGTCAGCCGGGAGGACAAGGTCCGGGCGGTTGAGGAACTGACCCGCGACGAGTCGGTCGCCACCGAGGTCACCACCGGCCTCCTGCGCAGGCCGGACGTGGCCTTCAAGGCCATGTCCGATGACACGGCCCGCCACCAGGTCAATCACGCCCAGGTCGAGCGGGGCCGCCAGGCCCGTGAGCACTTCGAGCGCACCAGTCCGGTCGCGCCGGCGGTCCGCAGGATCGAACGGACCATGGAGTTCATCGACCTGGTCGCGGCCTGCCACTCCTTCGTCGCTTCGGCCGGCCGCACCGTTCCGGGTCTGCGGGACCGCCAGCTCGGCGAGGACGAACGCGTCATCGTCCACGAGAACGTATCAAGGGTGAGGGCGACCCTTGACTGGATCGAGACCGCGGTCGACACCGGCAAGGTCGACGTCGACGGCGAACTCGCCCGCCTCCTGAGCGGCCAGTAGCCATGCCCCGCGCGTCACGGCGCCGGGGCCAGGCCGCAGAGCGGCACGCCGACACACTCCGCTTCATCCTCTTCGAGGCCCGCCCTGCGGGGCTCCTCTTCCACCAGCTGACCGCTGCCAGCGAACTCTCACCGAGCCAAGTACGGGCAGGGCTGGCGAGCCTGCGCGACATCATCGCGGCCAACGGATGGCCGCCACTGATCTGGACCAGGGAGAGCGGCTACCAGCTCGGAGCCGAACGAGCAGCCCTCGAAGCCTACGAACGCGCGGTGATCAACGAGAAACTCACCGCGTTCCGCCGGTTCATCACCGGCACCGTCGCACCCCACGCCGCCGCCCACCCGGGCGACAAGTGGGTACGCCACATCGTCGCCCAGCTCAACTCCATCGAATCCACCCTCGACCTCATCGCAACTGCCTGACCCCGCGAGGGGGCGGCCAGCCCGACCACCGGGCCAGCCGCCCCTCGCTTCGAGTTCCCCCGGGACAACCTGATGCGACCTCGCCGCTATCCCTCGGACACCACCGATGCCGAGTGGGCCCTGATCGAACCCCTTCTCCCCGTCCCGGCCTGCGAAACCGAGACCGGCGGGGCCCCGGAGAAACACCCGAGACGGGAGATCGTCGACGCCATTCGCTATGTCGTCGACACGGGTTGCAAGTGGCGAGCCCTCCCGGCCGACTACCCGCCATGGCGCACGGTCTGGGGCTTCATGGCGCGATGGACCGCGGCTGGCGTCGTCGGCCAGATCCGCGACCACCTGCGCGGACGCATCCGCCGTGACATGGGCAAAGGCCCCCGAGCCGTCGCGACCGTGATCGACTCCCAGAGCGTCAAGGCCGCCGAGACCGTCGGCAAAGCCTCGCGCGGCTACGACGCGGCGAAGAAGATCAACGGAAGGAAACGGCACATCGTCGTGGACACACGCGGCCTCCCGCTGCTGGTGATGGTCACGCCCGCCGACATGACCGACCGCGACGCGGCCAAGGAAGTCCTCTTCCGCCTCCGCCTCATGCACCCGGAGATCACCATCGTCTGGGCGGACTCCGCCTACGCTGGCCAGCTCGTCGACTGGGCGAAGAAGTACCTCCGGCTCACCATCAAGACTGTCAGCCGGCCCAAGGACGCCACCGGATTCGTCGTCCTACCTCGCCGCTGGGTGGTCGAGCGCACGTTGGCCTGGCTGATGCACGCCCGCCGCCATGCCCGCGACTACGAGCGGCTCGTCCAGCACTCCGAAGCCCTCATCACCTGGGCTGCGATCACCCTCATGACGCGCCGCCTCAGCCGTAGTCCCGGATTCCGAACCAAGCGCGGACCAGCAACGATCGATCTGGTCCAGGCTGCCTGATCCAGAGAACCGTACATCTACAGGCTGGCACGGGCGAGCAGGTCTTCTGCTTGCTCTCGCGTGAGCCTGGGTGCAGCAGGCGCGGGTGGCGGGCACGCGTGGGTGTTTCTCTGGAACGACAGGCTCCATTCAGTCAAGGGGTCGTCAGTCGCCAGGGCGGCCACGAGGCTCTCACGCAGAGCCGAGGGGGTGCCTGGGCGGGCGGCGATTGTGTTGCGGACGAAGAGGTCCACGTCTGCGGCCAGCTCGTCCCGCAGCTCAGCGGACAGGTTCGGATGGGCTGCCACGGCCCTGCGAACGCCGGAATCCGGATCGCGGGCCAGCTCCGGTGACGGGTCGACATGGCGGACGGCGACGGCGCGGGTCTCCGGATCGGCAAGGAGAACGGGCAACAGGTCCGCCGGCGGCGAGTACACCGAAGCGGCAGACCTCCGGATATTCGGATCGGAATCCGTCAGCAGAGCCCGGCGCACTGGCTCCGGTGCATCCCTCCAGTACTGGACGACGTTCGACCGCACACTTGGCTCAGCGTCTTCGGCCAGGACGGCCAGGAGCTCAGGGGGCAGATGCTCGTTCATCGCGAGGAACGAGCGCACGCAGGAATCCTGATCATCCGCCAGGCGCGCCAAAAGCCCATGCGGCTCGTCTGCGACGCTCGCCGCGACCGCGGCCCGGACTGACGGTTCTGGATGCTCCGCCAAGCGGGCCCTGACCATCGCGGGCACGTGCGCGTTCGCGGCGAGAGTACGTGCGGACCCGAGCCTGATGACCTCCTCGATCGACTCCGCCGTCAGGTCCTTGCGGAGAAGAGCCGCCGAGCGGCGAGCCTGCGGGTGCTGAAGCAATCGCCACACGAGGTCGGCGGGGAGATCCTCTTGGACAGCAAGAGCACTCAGTTCGGCATCCAGGTTCATGAACCGCAGGCTAAACCGATCAACACAGAAGCGTCAGCCACCCGACAGTCATGTCATGAACGGATCAGACGCAGGTACTCACTGGGTCGCCCACTAGCTGGATGCGTTCGCTGGCGGCGGTGGCGGCGAGTTGGCCAGGGTTGGTGAGGCTGGCGGTGACTTCGCGGATCCTGTTGCCGTTGTGTGGGCTTAGGAGGGGCCTGCAGGGCGGCTGTTGTACGGGATCAGGGGCGTGGGTCCGTGGACGCCGAGGGCGGTCAGGAGGTGTTGTTGGTGGGGGTGGAGCTGGTTCCAGGCGCGTTGTTGGGTGCGTATCCACTTGGTGGCGGTACCGGGGAAGGGGCGGTCGGCGGTGTGGTGGGTGTGGGCCTGGTGGTAGCTGTGGTTCCAGGAGACCCGCCAGGGTGGGTTCCACCACAGGTCGAGTGCGGTGAGCTGTGTGTCGTGGGGCCAGGGCCGGCCGGTGCGGCGTAGGTGGGCGGTTGCGCGTTTGCGTTGCTCGTACAGCCACCAGCCCAGCGGGAATCCGTCGTGTTCGGTGTCGTAGTCGGCGGTACCGAGTCCGCCGTGAGCGCGGGCGTAGGAGCGGGCGTAGGGGAGGCCGGCCTCGATGGATGACGAGACGGTGGTGGGGCGTGGTCGGCTGGCGCCAGCCCGGGGGCGTCTGCGTGCTTCCTGCTGGGGGGCGGGCGGTGTGCGCGTCCTGGGCGGTGATACCGAGGCTGTTAAGGAGTTCTTGCTGGCCGGGGCGGAGGTGGTCGTAGTTGATGCACTGGGTGAGCAGCCATCTGGCGACGGCAACCATCCCGGTGCCTGCTGACCGGGTCCGCAATCGGCTGGGGCGCGGTTCGCGCGGCGGCCGCCCGCCGAAGTTCGACAGGGACGACTACAAGCAGCGGCATGCGGTCGAGTGCGGGATCAACCGTCTCAGGCGCCACCGTGCCATATCCACGAGGTACGACAAACTCGCCGTCCGCTACGAAGCGACAGTGCTGGTCGCAGCCATCAACGAGTGGCTTTGACCAGCACTTTCACAACAGGCCCTAGCCGATGAGGGCCTCGGTGATCTGACGGGTGGTCTGCGCGGCGACCCGGGGGTTGACGGCAGCGTAGTGGGTGTAGGCGTTGAGGGCTGTGGCCAGTGCCCAGCCGCGGCCCCGGATCCAGGTGGCGTCGTCCACGGCGAGCGCGGCGCGGAAAGCGGCCCGGCTCTCCGCCGACATCAAGGTGAAGGCGATCACCAGGTCGCAGGCCGGGTCGCCGAGGCCGAGCCCGCCGAAGTCGATGACCGCGCTGAGGCGGCCGTCGACGGTCAGCAGGTTGCCGGTGTGGAAGTCGCCGTGGAACCAGACCGCAGGACCATCCCATCCGGGGGCACTGATTGCCGTCTCCCACAGCTCGGTCATGGCCGCAGCGTCGAACACGCCGTCGACCTCCGCGATGGCGGCCCGCGTCGCCCGGTCCCGTGCGAGCAGCGGCGGGGCGGTGAGATCCTCGCTGGCGCCCCAGGCCGGAATGTCACCGGGCTCGAACCGTTGGAGAGCGCTCAGGAACCCGGCCAGTTCGACGGCGGCCTCGGAAGAATCCGCCAGTGCCTCGACAGTCGCCACCTCGCCGTCCAGCCAGCGGGAGACCGCCCACGGCCACGGATAACCGAAGTCGGGCTCCCCCACCCCCACCGGCACGGGGACGGCCAGGGGCAGGCGCGGGGCGAGCCGCGGCAGCCACTCGGACTCCTTCCGCGCCTGCCCGATGGCACCGGCATGACGGGGCAGACGGACGGACAGCTCCGCGCCCAAGCGGTAGATCACATGGTCCGAGCCGGCCGGGTCGAGCAACTCCAGGGGCAGACCGGCCCACTGCGGGAACTGCGTATCGACCAGACCTCTGACCAGTGCGGCATCGATCGCGGGGCGGACGTCCGCGGTCCTCTCGGTCGCCAAATGCAGCTCCTGGAGTCGGGCCCGCCCGTGCGGCAGGCTGTTGGGGCCATCACATTGCGTCGCAGATCTCCTGTCGACCGGTTTTTCCCCACCGGGGTCATCCGGCTTCAGCGGTTCTGGCTCAACGTCTGGATGCTGTTGGCGATCTTCATGAGTGACCGGCTTGAGTCCCGGATCTTACTTGTTGGCATAGGTCCTGGAAGCAAGTGGTCTGACCGCTTGGGCGGTCGGTGGGGCGGTGCTGGCTGAGGCGGATGACGTTGGCGCCGGCAGCGACGAGGACGTGCTGGACGTGGGTTTTCGCGATGCCTCGGTAGCGGCAGTGGCGGAGGCCGTGGGCGCGTACGGTTTCGGAGACGGTGGCTTCGCAGCCGGCTCTCATCGCGTATCGCTCGCGCCAGGGTGTGGTCTTCTGTTCTTTCCTTACTCGGTTCTGAATCTCCGGCTCTGGTCCACTTCTTGTGGGCGAGTACGCAGCGTGACTGTTGCTCGTCGTTGGACGGCTGACGAGGTCGCCCGAAAATCGTCCTGCCGTGGACGAGTGGGCTCGACAGTTCTGCCCCGTGAGCAAAGTACGGCTGCAGCTGGATGAGCTGCTGTTCTGGTCGATGGAGAACGTGTCAGTGGAGTTGGTCGAGGTGGCCGACACCGTCGTTCGCGTAGAGGCCCAGACCACAGCCATTGGGGCGGCCTGTCCGGCCTGCGGGTGTTGGTCAGGGCGAATCCATGGTTCCTACCTGCGGTTTCCTCGTGACCTGCCAACCGCTGGCAGGCTGGTCGGAGTGTCGTTGCGAGTGCGCCGGTTCCTCTGCGTCGAGGCGCCCTGCCCACGCAAGACGTTTGTCGAACAGGTGCGGGGGCTCACCCGTCGGTTCGGCCGCCGGACAGAGCGGCTACGTTCGACGCTGGTCTCGGTCGGGCTCGCACTCGCGGGGCGGGCCGGCGCCCGGATGTCGGACGCCTTCGGGGTGCGAGTCAGCCGGAACACGCTGCTGAGGCTGATCACCTCGCTGCCGGATCCGCCCGCCTCCACGCCCCGCGTGGTCGGAGTCGACGAATACGCCCAGCGCAAGGGCCGGATCTACGGAACGGTGCTCGTCGATGTCGAAACCCGCCGCCCAGTGGACCTCTTGCCGAACCGGGAGGCGGACACCGTCGCGGCCTGGCTGGCCGAGAGGCCCGGGATCGAGATCATCTGGCGGGACCGCGCCCGCTTCTATGCCGAAGGAGCCACCCGCGGCGCCCCACAGGCTCTCCAGGTCGCTGACAGGTGGCACCTCTGGCACAACCTCGGCGAAGCCGCAGAGAAGTGCGTCTTCCGGCACCGCGCCTGCCTGCGACCGCCACCGGCACCGCTCGAAGAGCCTCAGCAAACACCGGAACCGCCCGAGTCGTCGCCGTGGCCTACTGGGCACCGGTTCGCTGAGCGGACCCGCGCCAAGCACGCCACCGTCCACGCGCTCCTGGCCGCCGGCCACAGCAAGCGGTCCATTGCCCGCCAGCTCGGCATGGGCTTCAGTACCGTCCTCCGCTATGCCCATGCCGCGGAACCGGAGCAGTTGTTCACCGGCCAGTGGCAAAGTCGCCCCACCAACCTCGACGCGTTCAAGCCCTACCTCGACGAGCGGTGGAAGGAGGGCTGCACCAATGCCTGGAAGCTGTGGGAGGAGATCAAGGAGCGGGGCTACCCGGACGGCTACAGCAGCGTTCGCGCCTACGTCAGCCGCAATCTACGCGGCAAACCCCAGCCAGTCGGCCCCCGCCCGCCATCTGCCCGCACCGTCACCCGCTGGATCCGTACCCGTCCGGAAGCACTGACCGAGAGAGACCGGATCCACCTCAAGGACGTACTGGCCAACTGCCGGGAACTGGAGGCACTCGCCGGACACGTCCGCTCCTTCGCCCACATGCTCACCCAGTTGCAGGGCCACCAGCTGCCAGCATGGATCGAAGCCGCAGCCACCTCGGACCTGCCCAGCCTCCAGCGATTCGCCCGGCACCTGGAGCGCGACCTGGACGCCGTCACCGCCGGACTCTCGCAGCAGTGGAACTCCGGAGTCGTCGAGGGGCATGTCAATCGGATCAAGATGCTGAAGCGGCAGATGTTCGGCCGCGCCGGTTTCGAACTCCTCCGCAAGCGGGTCCTGCTCTACTCCTGAAAAGGCTGCTCAGGACACATCGTCGATCAGCCCGAAACCCTCCGGGAACGCATCCTGGAAACCGCGGCGAGCCGGGTCGTCCTCGGCGGCCGCCATCTCCCCGACCAGCTCGATCAGCTCCTGCCGCTGATCACTCGGCAGCGTGCTGACCACGTGGGCAAAACCCTCCATGACCTTGACCGCGTCATCCTGATCCATCTGCTCGTCCTCGCTGCCGTCGATGAACCACAAGACATCGACCAAAGCCTCCGCCAAGGCACGAGTCAGGGACGGATATGAGGACGTCACGAAGGCCTCCCAGCGGATCAACGGCAGAGTCAGGCCATCCCACCACACACCACTGACATCACTGTCCGTGAGCCTCCACATGAAGTGGACCAGAGCCTCACAACCAGGAACGCTTGTCGACGCCTTCTGAGAACGACGGTGGGCGGACGGCGCCAGGAATGCCGGTGAGAAGTGGGAACGGGTGTCGCGGCGCTCCAACGTGGTGCAGCGTCGCACCGCCATACTCGGGGAGGAGCGGACCAGGAAGGCGGTACCGGGTGAGCAGCACGGTGGTCCCGCTTGTGATCGCGTTCCTGGGGATCGTCGGCACCCTCGCATCAGGCCTCATGACCCAGCAGCTCGCCGCAAAGTCCAAGGCCAAGGAACTGGATCAATCAGCACGGCAGCGCGTCCAGGAGCGGCAGCACGAAACCGAACGCGTGATGATGGAGGCCGTTCGGAGCTGCTGCGTCATGCTGAACACGGCTTCGCTGGACTTCCACTCCGAGCTGAACCATTTCTGGCATGCGCTGCGGGCGGGCCGCGTCACGGGTGACGTGCGGGCTCGGCTGGACGATGCACGACGCGAGCACCGGGCGCGGTACGCCGAAGCCCAGATGCGGGTACCGGACGACGTACTCGCCGTCGTCGACGGTGTCCACCGCCGGCTCAATCGCATCTACGGGGACCTCAAGCGTCTGGACAGCGAGATCCCGTCAGGCTTGGAGGACGACGAGTCCCTGGACGGAGCACACCAGCAGATCACGGGGCTCTGGGAGCAGCTCACGCAGATGCGCCGCACCATGCGCCGGAGCATCGGCGTGACTCAGGACAATCCCTAGCCGGGCTTCCTTCGAGCAGCGCACACCCACGCTTCCGAAGCAAGCATCCACACCTTTCCAAAACTCGGCGACATCGCTCTCACTGCGAAGTGGCATCGCCCGCCACTTGACGCCGTTGTCCACGAGATGGCGGATCGCGTCCAGTACCGCGCGGTGGCAGTATCCTTCCGGCCGGCCGCCCCGCCCGCGCATCCAGCCCGGCACCGGCAGCAGCGGCCGGACCTCAGCCCACTCCACGTCCGTCATGTCCGTCGGGTACCGGCGCTGCCGTGCGGGCTGGTCAGCCACGTTGCCGTACACGTGCGTAAATGGTCAGGCGCGCCCGCACACCGGTGCCAGCTCGTGGACGGTACCACCATCACGGTGAGCAATACGCAATGGCTGTACTGAAACCGTCATTGACGGGGTTGGTGTTCTGAAACTGGACAATCCAGCTGTCGTTTGGGGTCACCACGCTGGCTTGCTCGGAGGAGATCGGGATGACGTAGGCGCCTGCGTAGAATCCGCCGGAGACTGCCCTTTGCCCGGGTGGGCAGGTTGCTGTGTCGGAAGCGATTGGGCCTCCCGCCACAACCGTGGTTCCTGGCCCGTAATAAGCAATCTGATTGATGGGCCCGGTACCACCCGCGGGACCTGTCGTCCCAGTAGCGCCGGTTGCTCCCGTTGCTCCAGGCGTCCCCGGGATACCCCGCGGACCAGTCGGCCCCGTGGCGCCAGTCGGTCCAGGAGTGCCCTCACCGGAGGGACCCGTCGCACCGGCGGGTCCGGTGGGGCCCTGCGGCCCGCTGGATCCGGTCGGTCCGGTCGGTCCGGTGGCGCCGGGCGTGCCGCCTCCCGGCCCGGTCGGCCCTTGGATGCCCTGCGGACCAGCAGGTCCGGTGGAGCCAGTGGGCCCGGGAAGACCCTGCGGACCAGTGGGCCCGGTGGCGCCGGGCGCGCCACCTCCCGGACCGGTCGGACCGGTCGCGCCGGTGTCGCCCTTCGGGCCGGCAGGCCCTGTTGGGCCGGTAGGGCCGGCGGTTCCGTTGCCCTGGTCCTGGCACTCGTCGTGGCCGGCGCGTGGCCACCACATGCCGGGCAGCTGGTGGTGTGGTCGATGGTCATGGCAGTTGTCGCCGCCAGACGAGAGGCTCGTACCGACCATCGGCTGCATCGCAGTGGCCAGTGCGGGGCTGGAGAGCCCCAGCATGACCAGGGTCAGTGATGCCATGACGCCCCGGGTGGCCATGTGCTTGGCACGCAGAGGCAGGGGGCCGAGGGCGGATCGGGTCCTGTCGTTAGGACTCATGCGGTGCTCCTCATGGAACAGAGATTGATCACCTGGAGGCGGACTCGCACTTCCGGCGGTCATGATCGATCGCGCTCGCAACGGAGCGTTGGGGGGCGCGCTGCCGGGTCCACGTAATGGGTTAGTCCGAGCGGCTGAAA
Source organism: Streptomyces sp. NPDC096339 (assembly GCF_044762985.1). NCBI lineage: Bacteria > Bacillati > Actinomycetota > Actinomycetes > Kitasatosporales > Streptomycetaceae > Streptomyces > Streptomyces sp. NPDC096339. The sequence continues at coordinate 93,353 of NZ_JBIWFI010000031.1, forward strand.
GGGCGACATGCCGTCCCTCGATCACTTCGCCGTAGGAGGGTGTCAGACGGTTCGACAGCCCTGACGCGAATTCTTCCGGGTGACCTCGCGACTGACCGTTGACACCGACCGGCCAATCACGGAAGCGATCTGACGCAAGGATTCCCCTCGAGCCAGCCCTCGAGAGAACTCTTCCCGTTCGGTGAGGGAAGCGCGTCCGGCCTGCGTCGGCGTTCCGCGGGGACGATCCCGCCGTTGGCCTTGATGACTCCGAAGATCGAGCCGGCATGCCGCCCGAAGGCCTGGCCGATTCCCTCTTCGTCCGATACCTCTCCGCTCACGGGCGGGGGAGGGCGGGAGACCCTCCGGGAGCCGCTGACGCCGCCGAACTGCTGGTAGACACGGTGCGCGTGTTGGGCACGGATCACCGGAGTTCCCTCCTGGCCCGGCAGGGTGTCGCGCTCTGGCGAGGGGAGGCGGGGGATGCGGCCGGAGCGGTAGCCGCTTCCGCCGAGTTCCTGGAGCACAGGCTCCGGGTGCTCGGTCCCGACCACCCGGACACCCTCTCAGCGCTTGACTACCTCGCTCACTGGCGGGGACAGGCAGGGGATGCGACCGGCGCCGCGCAGGCGTACCAACAGCTCTTCAACGCTCGCCTCCGACTGCTGGGCCCGGACCACCCGGACACCCTCACCGCCCTGAACAACCTCACCCACTGGTGCAGCGAGGCGAGGGACGCGGCCGCAGCCGCTCAGGCATACGAGCAGCTCCTCCTCACTCGTCGCCGAATCACGGGCGACGACCACCCTCAGACTCTCGCCGCATGGGGCAGTTACGCCCACTGGCGGGGCGAATCAGGAGACGCGGCCGGAGCCGCAATCACGACCGGGGACTCCTCGAGCACATGGTGCGGGTTCTGGGCGAAGACCACCCGCACACACAGATCATCAGGAACAACTGGTCCACTGGCGAAACCGGGCAAACGAGGAGGGCCCGGTCGTCGGTGTCGAGTGTCCGCCACCCTGATGGCTCTCCGTGCCGTCAGGGGATCGATGGTCTCCCCGAGCTTGTTCTTTAACGTTTCGACGCGCCTTCTACATCAAGACACCTGACGACACCCCACTGACCGCGACCTGGGTGCGCCGGCTGCCGCTCGACCGCCTCCTGCGGGTTGCCGCCGATGCGCGGGAGCAGGAGATGGCCGAGGAAGTCGGCAACGCCCCGGCGGTCGAGGGGCGCCCGTACGGCGGCGGCGACGAGCACCTGGGCAGAGTGGCCGCACTCTACGAATGGGCGACCGAACGCAACATCCCGCCCCGCAGAGCCGTAGCCACCCGCTGGGCACGCTCGGAGGCGACAGCCGGCCGATGGATATCAGAGGCCCGAAAGGCCGGCCTCATACCCGCCGCAGGGACAAAGCAGTTGCAGCCCCCAACGGAAGCGTGACGCGATCGCAGTTTGCCCGGGTCTGCACTGTTGACCGCAGAGCGCTGGCTGCCGCTGCCGCGACCTGACCCCGCATCATCCCCAGGGGCGCGGCATCCCGGCCGCGCGCCTACCTTCCATCCTCCGCAGGAGCCACGCCTATGCCTCAGCCCAAGCCTGACTCCTCCAAATCACACGCCGTTGTCGCCTTCCTGGTGAGACCCGGACCGCGCGAGCCCGGCAACAGGCTCCTCACAACCCAGATGCTGCGGTCAGCCGGCTGGTCCAAGGCAGCCATTGCGGCCCTCGTACCGGAGAACAGCCACTTCCCCGAGGGCATAGACGGACCCCGCGGACTTCTCTATCACCGGGCGCAGATTACGTGGACTGTCACTCACGGGGCGCATAGCCGTTCAGGTCGTCATCGCACCCGTCTTCGAACTCTCGCTGCTCACGCCATCCCCGGGATGCGTAGGTCATGGCGCCCGTCTGGCAGAGAGTCGAGAACCGGTATCTGTCCATGGCGGAGTTCCCCGCGTCCCGGCCAGTCCCGTACTGGTATCCCTCCCGGTAAAAGTTGGGCCCCGTAACCGCCCTGTCCCACGTCGAGACAGCCGAGTAGTAGAGGCCCCCCAGGACCGTGACGGAGAAGACGGACGCCACGACGATGGCAGCTATATTCCAGGCCCCCAGGGGAGCCTTCGTCGGCGGTACACCACCCCACTGCGGCGCCGCGTAGGGGTTGCGCTGCGGTTGCTCGGGTGTCTGGTTCACGGCTTCTCCTTGTACTTGTACGCCTTGCTCTCTTCGCCGAGCCGACCGGCCACGCAGCCGTCGTGCTCCGCTTCCGCGACCGAGCCCGCAACACCGGCTCCGTCCTTGTGGCACAGCTTGATCACGTCCAACACGGACGTCTCGGGACTGCCGGGCTCCTGGAAGATCCCCCGCATGAGCTTCCCCTGCTCATACGCAGCTTCGTACGCCCTCCGCGGGCTCGGCGCCGCCTCCGAAGGGCCGCAACCTGTCAGCAGCACGCCGGCCGCCAGGACAGATATCGCGCTCTTCTTCATCTGCATCTCCCTTTAGCGATTCCCGGGATGGCGCCGTGCGAGGAGTGATCTTAAGCGCGTACGCGAGGAGATGTGGCGGGGTGTCAGATGCTGGCCAGGAGGAGCAGCTCGATGGCCGGCGCAGACCGGGAAGAAGGATCGGCCCGCCGCCGACGCGCTGCGCCCGCTCCTCGACGCCCGGGTGCTGGCCGACCTGACGGAGGGGGCGGACTGGCCCGCCACGGCCGGACAGATGGTCCTGCTGCAGCGCGCCGGTGTCGACCTGACCGCGTTCCTGCCCCAGCTGGCCGCTCGTCATCCGCCAGAACATTAGCGGAGCGTCGCGCACGTTCGCATCGCCCGGCGAGCTTGCCGGGCGCCTGGTCGGCTCGACCCTGCGCGCCCTGACCACCATGCCCGGCACGCCCGTTGCGGACGGCCCGCGGGTGTCGGCGACCGCCGCCCGGTCCCGCTCCACCACCACCTCGGGGCCCGCGCCGGGGCAGGCCGCCCCTTCGGAGCCGGCGGTGCCCGCGCACCGGCAGCCGTCCGCGCCTGCGCGGCGTCAGGGGCGTGGTCGGTAGCGGTTCCCGGATCCGGGAAGGGTGCCGCCCCGACGGGTCGGTCGTTCCCCTGGGTGGGCCGCTTCGTGGGGAGGCGGCCTGGTGGGGTCGGGTTCCGGCCTGCGGCCTGACCAGAAGGGGGCGCGGTGGTGATGTCGGGCAGGCAGCGGCGGGTGTGCGTGGGCAGTGTTGCGGGGTCGGTTCTGGCCGGGTGTGGTCGGTGGGCCGGCCGTTCGGGCCTGCCGGTGGTGGGCCTGGTCCTGTCCGTGGTGGCCGCACTGCTGGTGTGTGAGAGCGCGTGGCGCTCCGGCGCGCTGCGGCTCCCGGCCCGGCGGCGGCCGGCGGGGGTGATGGCGGATGAGGAGCGTTCGCTCAGGCTGCTTGCGGCTGCGGACCGGGCCTTCGACACCTAGGCCGGGGTCCGCGCGCTGGGCGAGGAAGCGTCGTTCGAGCGGATCGTGCTGCTGGGTGTCGGCGGGGTTCCGGGCCGGGAGTATCCGCCACCGGGTCACCCCAGCCCGTGAACCGGTCACCGGTCCGGGTGCGATCACCGCCCTCAAACGTCATGCGCCATGCGGCTTTTATGCGGTAGGTGTGTAGTCGTTTACGTAAATCTGCGGATGTCCCATGTCGCTCTCAGCGGCACCATGGCGGGCATGACCACACCAGAAGCGTTGCCCCCGGGCCGCAATTGGGTGACGGCAGACAGGGCCGCCGCTCTCTGGATGGTCAGACGTAGGTTCGTGCCCCAGGTGGCCTCCACCCACGGGGTGGAAACCAAGGAGCAGAAGAGATACGGAACCTTGGGTGAGAGCACCTTCACCGTGTACTCCTACGCCGAGGTTCAGCGGGTGGTGGCGGAGTTCGAATCCGGTGATGTGGTCCTGGACCCGTCCTGGCGGGTCGACACCAAGGAGGGGATAAGGGGTGCCCGGCGTGACACTCTGGCCACCTGCGGCTGCGTGGTGCTGATGCTCGCGGTGGTCATCGCCGTCGCCGTGCTGTCGAGCTGAGCCCAGGGCGAACGTCGCCCCCTGAAGGGGGGCGCCGCCGCCGGTCCGTGCTCCCCGGTCAGTAGGTGTAACTCAGGCCGGACTTGTACGGGGTCAGGGTGCGCTGGGACACCACACCGCGGTAGGTGTACCAGCCCCACTTCTTGCACATCGTCTGGTAGCTCAGGGTGTTGTACGCCCCCGTCCCCACCCGCACGCGCGGGTAGATGACGTTGTCGCCCCAGTCTCCGCCGGCCGGACCGCTTGAGTAGGTGTCCACCCCCCAGTAGACGCCGACGACCGATCCGCCCGCCGGACAGTTCCAGCTGCCGAAGTTGACCCAGACGTTCCCGCCGGACCAGGCGCTGGCCGGGGCGGCGCTCAGGCCGACGACCCCCAGCGCCATGAGCGAGCCCGCCAGTACGGCCCGGGACTTCCGCATCAGTGATCCACGCATATGACCTCCCCAGTGACAGCTGCGCGCGTTGGTGCGCCGCCGCGGGCAGCAGCCTCCCATATCGGCCACGCGATTGTCCGACTTTCGCTCAAACTGTGCCTATGTCGAACTATTGCGCGATATGCGGATATTCATACGGCAGGACAGTCGCTCCTCACGCGGCCTGGCTTCCATGCAGGACCAGTGCCTCGCCCAAACAACGACTCAGGTCGCCCGACCGTGCGGCGGACGCCGGCCCTGGCCTGTGGTCGCGGGCGGTGGTCGAGGCCGTCGACCCCGAGGCGGTCCGGGCCGCGCTGCCGTACCCGATCGGGGCCGGGGTGGCGGCGGACCGGCTGACGCAGGCCCTGGGGAGCCATTGCGGTGCCGGCCGCGGGTGACCGCGGCGGCGGTCGGCCACCTCGCCCGCGCGGGTCTGCTGGTCCGCCTCGGCGGGGACGCCGAGTTCCCCGACGTCCACCCGGACCAGGTGGCCGCCCTCGCACGCCGCCGGGACCTGCCGGTCCTCCTCGACCGGCACGTCCCCCTCGGCCCCGACCAGGCCGCCCGCCGCCTCGGCGTCCGCCGTTCGGACTTCAACGAGATCGTCGGTCGGCTCGGGTGGCTGTCACCAGTGGGCTCGGTGACGGTCGACTACAAGCGGCAGGGCGGCGTGACCTCGGTGCCCTTGTTCAACGCCGAGGAGGTTGCCCTGCTCCCCGTCGTCCGCCCCTGGGTCGACTGGCGGGCGGTGCGCGCCGCCCGCACGGGAAGCCGCTCCTTGCTCGCCGCCCTTACCCCGATGGTGCCGGGCCGGGACCGGGTGCTGCTGGCCGAGGTGGCTCGGATGGCTCGGGTGGGCCGGGCCGCGGTGGTCGCCTGGCGGCGCCGGCACGACGACTTCCCCGCCCCGGCTGGCGGCACGGACGTGCACCCGCAGTTCGACCGGCCGGCGGTCGTGGCGTGGCTGCTCGCCCACGACAAGATCGAGGTTCCTGTGGGCATGCGGGTGTGAGTAGTTGCGGTATAGAAAGTGCCGCTGAGATTGATCTTGCTGGAGTTGGCCTACCTCTTCGGCGCTTCGAGCTGACGGGGCACGGCGCCAGCGCGCAGCTCGCGCAGGTCCGGGATGTGGTTGTAGAGGGTGCCCGGGGAGACGCCCAGCAGCTTGGCGATGGAGGTGATCGAGCGACCGGGGTCGGGCAGTAGATCGCGTGCTGCGCGGATGACTTCCTCGGTGGCGACGCTCGGGCGCCCGCCGACCCGGCCGCGCTCGCGGGCGGCGGCCAGGCCCTCGTTGGTGCCGATGACGATGAGCTCACGGATGAACTCGGCCAGCGCGGCGAAGACGTGGAAGACGAGGCGGCCGCCGGGGGTGGTGGTGTCCAGGTTCTCGTGCGGCGAGGTGAAGCCGATCCCGCGCTCGCGTAGTTCGGCGACCGTGTTGATGAGGTCCTGAAGGCTTCGGCCGTAGCGGTCCAGGCTCGGGACGACGAGGGTGTCGCCGGGGTCGAGGAAGGCGTGGCACGCCTTCAGTTCGGGGCGGAACGCGTTTTTGCCGGACTTCTTGTCGGCGAAGATCTTCCGGCACCCGGCGGCGGTGAGCACGTCGAACTGTCGCTCCAGCTTCTGCCCGCTGGTCGAGACTCGCGCGTACCCGATCTTGATCTCGGTGCGGACGAGTGGTTCGGCGACGAGTAGGCCCGGTTCGGCCGGTTCGAGAGCGGTCATGGCCCCGGATCACGTCAGAAAACGGTGGGTCGGGGTTATTGAATGACCCAGGTTTTTGAAGGGGTTTTTGAAGGCCCTGCGGGGTCCAGGCGGTCTCGCAAAGCCATCTTCAGAAAACGAAGGTTTGTTGAAGGTCATGATGTGCGCCCCGGTGACGCGGGCCGAAGGCACCGGTAGCTGTCAACCCTGACGATCGTCAAGGTCCGGTGTTGCCGTTCGACCCGGGTTATCGACTGTTCCCACTTCTACGTTCAGGCCTCATGGAACGAGAACCGCGAAAGAAGATCCCGGCCGGTCGGCTGCTCGGTGTGCTGGGCGTCCTGGCAGTGGGGGCAGGCATTGTCACGTGGCTGGCCCCCGGTGGACTGGGCGAGGTCGGCGCAGTGGAGGTCACGGGTGGAGCTTCGGCGTCCGCGTATCGCTCGGTGACCGGGGCGGTGGCGGACGCACCGTCGTGGCTGGGCCCTCTCCTGGAAGTCGCCACCGAGGGCACGCTCGTGATCCTCGGGATGCTGCTGGTCTGGATGTGGTGGACAGCGGTCCGTCGCGAGGACATACGAGGGGTCGCCGGATCCGTGCTGACCGGCCTCGGCACCGTCGCGGCTTATGCAGTGAGCGAAGCGGTGAAGCTGGTGGTGGACGAGGAGCGGCCTTGCCGTGCGTTACGCACAGGGGTCGACCTTGTCGCGGAATGCCCCGCAGCGGGGGACTGGTCGTTCCCGAGCAACCACTCCACCTTGGCCGCCGGGTTGGCAGTCGGTCTGGCCGTGCTGTGGCCCCGCCTCGTCGCGATCACGCTGCCGCTGGCCGGGGCCGCTGCGCTCCTGCGCGTGCTGGTGGGGGTCCATTACCCGCATGATGTGCTCGCCGGCGCGATGCTCGGTGGCACGGTGGTGGTAGCCGTACTGCTCGCTTTCATGCCCCTTGCCCAGGGGGCGGTATCACGGCTGGGGAGGCTGCGGAGGAACGATTCCGGCCTCGTGAGCCACGACCGCGGCAGCAGCCCGGTTGTCCACGCCCAGCCTCGCCAGGATGGAACTCACGTGGGCTTTGACCGTTCCCTCCACCACATGCAGCCGCCGGGCGATCTGTCCGTTGGAGAGGCCACTCCCGAGGAAGGTCAGTACCCCCCGTTCCCGGGCCGTGAGGGAGGCGACCCGGTCACGGGCGGCGGAGCGCCGACCGGCCAGGGTGCCCGCACCCGTCGCGGCGAGGTGCGCGACGACCCGGGCCGCGACTTTCGGTGACAGGTAGGCGGCGCCTTCGGCCACCGCACGGACTCCGGCGATCAGTTCTTCGGGCTCGCCCGACTTGATCAGGAAGCCTGCTGCTCCACCGCCGAGTGCCTGAAGGATGTAGTCGTCCTCACCGAAGGTCGTCAGCATGACGATCCGTGTGGTCGGCACCGCGCTGCGGATCTCCGCCGCCGCGTCGATGCCGTTGATCCCCGGCATGCGGATATCGAGTACGGCCACTGCGGGGCGGTGGCGCCGGACCAGTTCCACGGCATCGTGCCCGTCGACGGCCTCGGCAACGACTTCAATGCCCGGATCCGTGGCAAGAACGGCGCGCACGCCTGCGCGGATCATCGGCTCGTCGTCGGCGATCAGCACCCGGATCATCGAGCACTCACGGGGTGAGAGTGTCCAGGGACACCAAGGTGTCCTCCCGGAAGCAGAGCCGGTAGGCGTCCCCGGAGCGGTCGTCGAACCTGTCGGCCGTCATCGCGTAGTACTCGCACGTTATGCCGTCTCCTGTCGGCTTGGCAGTCAGCGGTCGGTGGTTCGTCTGCCGGTTCGGCAGGAAACGCGTCACCTCGGAACGATCTTGCCCCACGTGCAGGCGGGCGTAGTCGCCCGGGTCCAGGACCGACCGTGATGCCGACAGCATCTCCCAGCCCATGAGCGCTCCGCTCAGCAACGCTCCCGTCACCAGGGGCACCATGACCGCAGCCACCAGAGCCCGGCTGACGCGGCGCCGCGCACGGCGGTGTTCCTGCGGCAACTCGCAACCGCGAGAGGCCGCAGGCGCGAACGGCGGTGGCGGGGGAGTGTGCGGGATCCGTGCGACGACTGCGTAGCCACCTTTGCGCGGGCCGTGGTCGAACGAACCGCCGGCCAACCGCATACGTTCTTCGAGACCGATCAGGCCACGCCCCCCGCCCCGGGGCCGGGGCCGCAGGTAGGCCGCAGGCGATGGCGGGCCGTTCTCCACCACGACACGTGTTTCTGTTGCCGTATGCGTCACGTGGACAGTCGCTGCTGCGCCAGGTGCGTGCTTGGCAACGTTGGTAAGCGCTTCCTGTACGACCCGGTGAGCCGCCCGTTTGACCACCGACGGCAGCTCGTCCGAGGTGCCGTCGGTGCGCAAATCCACCGCGAGCCCGGCCGCAGACGCCTCGGAGATCAGGCCCGTGAGGCTGGAGCCGCTGGGGTCCATCGGCGTGGCGTCGGTCTCCTCGCGCAGGACGCCGATCACCTCGCCGAGACGATCCACAGCGGCCGCAGCTCTGGCCCTGATGTCGCCTGCGGCCCTTCGATGGTGTTCTTCAAGGCCCGGCGCGAGTTTCAGGGCGCCAGCCGACAGGGCAATCAGGCTGAGGTCGTGGCCGAGTACGTCATGCATGTCCTGGGCGATCCGTGTCCGCTCGCGCAGTCGGGCGTGATCAGCGATCAGCTGCTGCTCGCGTTGCAGTTGCTCGGCACGCTCCCACCCGCCCCGGACAAGCTGCTGGTACTGGCGCCAGAACCGGCCTGCGAACCAGGGCAGCATGGTGGCGACAACCAGCACTGCCACAAGCCGGCTGGCCAGGGGGAGCCAAGCAGGCACGGCGGACAACGTCACCACGCTGGCCGCGAGAATCGCGAGCAGCGCGAGCGCTGTCGGCGCGGTTTTTCCCGGCCGCCATCCTGCCAGGAACGCTGCGACGGCAGCCGGGACTGCCCACCACAGGTTCACCATGCTCAGGCCAGCGGTCACCGCGACGGCCGCTGTCAGGATGATCCCTGGATTAAGCGCCCGCCGCGAAACAGCGGTCCCGGTCGCAATCTGACTGTTGATCGTCGTGCTGTCCACGAAGGCGACGGTACGGACATGGGGAGCCTGCCGACACTGCCGAAAGTTCAATCTGCGCCGATGGCCGGCGAGCACTGTGCACTCGGAACATCCCCACTTGGTGCGATTCGCCAGCTCACCGACCGCCGTGGACATGCGGATTCGGCATCGCAGGCGGGGGACAGTCCTCTCGGTCCGGTCCTATTCCTCGTCGTCCACGCGTTCGATCGCGTCCGGGTCGCGCAGTGGGCGCAGGCCGCTGTCCGGCGCGCTGGCCTTGATGTTGAACAGGTAGCGGCCCAGGAAGTTGATGTGCCGGTCCTTGAGCGGGGACAGTCGGGCGATGTCCTCGTCCTTGATGTCGTGGCCCTCGGCGCGGAGCCGGGCCACGGCGGCATCCAGGTAGCGGGTGTTCCACAGCACGACGGCGTTGAGGACGAGGCCGAGGGCGGCGAGCTGGTCCTCCTGGTCCTCGCGGTACGCCTGGCGGATCTGGCCCCGGCGGCCGTGGCAGATCGCGCGCGCGAGGCGGTGGCGGGACTCCTGCACGGTGAGCTGCCGGTTCATCAGCCGCCGGTAGGTGTCGTCCATCGGGTCGACCAGGGCGAGCAGGTGCATGGTCTTGTCGATCCGGCCGTACTCGGCGAACGCCGCCCCCAGCGGGGTCGGGTGCCCCTCGCGGCCGAACATCCGCAGCAGGTCGTAGGCCCGCACCTGGTTAGTGATGAGCGACCCGGCCACCCGCAGCATGTCCGGCCAGTGCGTGGCGATCCGCCCCAGATTGACCTTGTTGCAGGCGACGGCCTCCAGCGGCCCGTACCCGGCGGCCGGCTCCTCGCCGTCGGTCAGGTCGGCCCGCCAGAACCGCTGGTCGGCAAGGTCGCGGAAGCGCGGGGCGAACCGGAAGCCGAGCATCTTGTACAGGCCGAAGGCCATGTCGCTGTACGAGGCGTTGTCGGTCGCCACCATCTCCGGCTTCACGCCGCCGTCGAGGTTCAGCAGGGTGTCCAGGGTGTAGAGGCTGTCGCGCGGGGTGCCGCGCACGACCATCGCGCCGATCCCCGCGACCTGGTCATTGACGGCGTTGAGCCAGGTCACGCCGTGTTTGTAGCCGTAGTACTTGGGCGAGGGCCCGGTATTGATGCTCTTGACGGGTACGACGAAGCGCAGGCCGTCGACGGAGGCGAGCAGGCCGCCGCCCCACTTCTGGGCCAGTTCGATGCGGGACTGGGCGGTGATGAGCGCGGCGTTCGCCGCGGCGAGGGTGTCGGCGCGCAGGTAGTTCTGGTCGACGTGGGACAGCCGCGAGCGGGTCAGCGCCTTGCTCTCCGGGTCGATGACCGGGGTCAGGCCGATGTTGCAGCTCTGCGAGACCAGCAGCGCGACCAGGGAGATGAGCAGCCCCTCCATGCGGGTGCGCCGGTCGGAGACGTGGCCGAAGGAGTCGAGGAAGCCGGTCCAGGAGTGCACCTCAAACAGCAGGTCCGGCAGGTCGATCCTCGGGAGCATCGCCTCCGTGGTGGTCTTCAGCCAGGTCAGCGACTCCGGCTCGCCCACCGCGCCGAGCTTGTCCACCGACAGGCGGGCACGTCCGCCGCCCTCGGGAACGACGATCTCCACCTTCGCGTCATCGCCGGCCTCGGCGAGCCGGTCGGCCATCTGCCGCCACGCCGCGTCCAGCCCGAGCGTGAGCTGGGCCAGGTGCTCGCCCGCATCCTCGGTCAGGGACAGGCCCGCCAGCACGTCCGCGCGCATCGCCTCCCACCGGGGGCCGTCCAGCAGCCGGGCGCGTGGGTCCGCCCACCGGTTCGACGGGGCGGCGAACACGTCGCGCCGGTTCAGCGCCGGTGCAGCTGCTCCAGCACGCACACCACGTACGCGTCCCGGTCGACCGCGCCCTGGGGCAGCTTGGTGTTGGAGAACACCGGCCGCTTCCACATGGCGGGCACCAACTCGGGGTCGACCTCACGGGGCAGCAGCGGCCGGTCCTTGACCCTCCGGCGCGAGAGCGCGGGCAGGCGGCGTACCGCCTTCAACAGGTGCCGCCCGGCCGGTGCGGCGCCCAGCGCGTTAGACTCGCCCAGCAGGGCCAGGAAAGGGCGCACGGTGTTGTAGCGCAGGGCCAGCTTCTCGCGCATCGCCGCCTCGGCCGACCCGTCGTCCTCGGGCACCAGGGCCTCGACGGTCGCCATCGCGCCGGCCACCGCCGTACGCGGCACGGCCTCCTCCACCGCCGCCCACAGCGCGGCGACGTCCAGGTCCGCGTCGTGCTCGGCGACCAAGTCCAGTTCCTCGGTGAGGATCTTCGACGCCTTCGCCAGGATGCGGGCCGCCTTCTCCAGCTGCGGCAGCATCGCCAGGCGCTCCCGCTCCGAGGCCCGCCGCGCTGGGCTGATCAGCCGGTTCGCCATCAGCACCGCGAACAAATCCAGCGCGTCGTCGACCGCCTGCGCCTCCAGCTGACGCACCACCGCCGTCAGCAGCGCGGTCCGCCGCGGCTCGGGCGCCCGCTCGATCGTCTGCGCCTTGCTCAGCTGCCCGTACCGGGCCAGCGTGGACAGCCGGTTCACTGGTACCCGCGACAGGTTCACCCGGCCCAGCGTGAACGCGGAGATCTCCTCCATCCGCTCCATGGCCCGCACCATCGCGGTGCCTGTCGACTTCGTCGGCGGCGTCCGCAGTCGCTCCAGCTCCGAGACCCGCTTGCCCTCCGGCACCACCAGTAGTTCGGCCAGCGCCGGCGCGAGCGAGGGGGCGGCCCGGTGCGCGGCGCGGGCCACCGCCTCGTACACGCGCCGCTCGGCCACCGCTCGGGCCTCAGACACCTGCCGGGCCAGTACGCTCACCCCGGGCAGCAGCACCCGGTTCTTGCGCAGCCACGTCACCGCGTGGTTGAACAGCGCCACTGGCCCCTCGGCGTGCGTCCACGCCCGCCCGTACAGAAAGCCGCGGAACTCCTGCCCCCACTTCCGGTCGGTGAAGTCCCGGTACTTGAACCGCTTCTGGATCTCCGCCGCGTGCTCGTACGGTGTCCTGTGCCGCTCCGGGTACCGCTTCACACACGAGGCGTCCGCGATGCCGAGCTGCCCGGCCAGGTACTCCACGACCTCCCACGGCACCGCGAGCGGGTCCTCACCCAGAAACCGGCCGACGTAGCGGACCGTGCAGATCTGCACCGCCATCCCCAGCCGATGCGCGTCCGTACGCCGCAGCGCGATCAGATCACGGTCGTCGTCATCTAGGAAGAAGAACCGCTCCAGCTCCGGGCGCGTGGGCACCTCGGTGAACGTCCCGTACGCCTCGGCCTGCTCATCAGTCAGAAATTCCACCGGCACGACCGGACCGTAGCCAGCACCGACAGCCGCCCGACGATCTTTCCGAGAACCCCGGCGGCACTCCCGGGAGGTGTGCTAGCCGACCATGATCGATCTCAGCGGCACTTTCTGTACCGCAACTACTCACACCCGGCATGCCGGCGGCCTCGCTGGTCGTGGTCGGTGCCGGCCGCCGTACGGTCCGGTTCCGCCTCGACGGCCCGCACCTGGTCCTCGCCGACGACGCCGAGGGGGAAGACGAGCTGTCCGGCTGGTCGACCGATGCGGACGCCGACGAGCTGGCCGTGCTGGCGGCGGGGGAGTTCGGGGCGTCGGCCGGTTGACGGCGCCGGGTACGGCGCCGTTGGCGGTGCTGGGCCGGGTGCGGGTGGTCGAGTGGTTCCGTTCGGGGTCGGGCGGTCTGCGGGTGACGCTGTCCTGGCCGGCCCGCCTGCGGGGCACCGCCGAGGGAGCGGAGGGCGGG